>NZ_JADBSA010000195.1:0-12905 GCF_020246945.1 Microcystis sp. M113S1
CCTTGTTGGTTAAGGTTTTTAGATTTATTCAGCCAACCCTAGATAGATGGTTTTCTAGTTCTAAAAGGTGTAGTAATTGCGGGTATATTGCTGAGAAAATGCCGTTAAATGTTCGAGAATGGGACTGTCCAGACTGTGGGACACACCATGACCGAGATATTAACGCTAGTAAAAACATTTTGGCCGCAGGACTTGCGGTGTCAGTCCGGTTCGCGACCATAAGACCAGAACAGAGTAAATCTGTTAAGGTAGGTGCGGAACCCCGCAAGGGAAAGAAGCAGAAACCTAAATCGTGAGGTTTGGGAATCACCGTCCGTTTACGGCGGTGAGGATGTCAACTTAGGAATCAGTATAACCTGCACTGTTCCCCCCCAAACGTAAATAGGCTTCAATAAAGCTATCTAAATCCCCATTCATTACCCCGGTAACATCGGTGGTTTCCACATTACTGCGGAGATCCTTAACCAATTGATAGGGATGAAAAACATAGTTACGGATTTGATTCCCCCAAGCGGCCTCCACCATATCGCCGCGAATTTCAGCGATCGCTTGAGCCTGTTGTTCCCGAGCAATAATTAACAATTTCGCTTTTAATAAAGCTAGGGCTTTTTCTTTATTTTGTAATTGCGATCGCTCTTGGGTACAACGCACAGCGATACCTGTGGGAAGATGAACTACCCGCACAGCAGTTTCCACTTTATTAACATTTTGGCCACCTTTTCCCCCCGATCTAGTGGTGGTAATTTCTAAATCTTTATCGGGAATTTCTACCTTCACCGCATCATCGCCCAAAATTGGCATCACTTCCACCCCGGCGAAACTGGTTTGACGTTTACCATTAGCATTAAAAGGGGAAATTCTTACTAACCGATGGGTGCCTTTTTCTCCTTTCAGATAACCGTAAGCATAAGTTCCGGCAATCTCAATTGTCACTGATTTAATTCCCGCTTCATCTCCTTCTGATATTTCCGCTAAAGTGACTTTATATCCCTGTTTCTCGGCCCAGCGAGAATACATTCTCAGGAGCATTTCTGTCCAATCCTGGGCATCGGTTCCCCCGGCCCCCGCATTAATCGTTAAAACCGCTCCTTTTGCGTCGTAGGGACCATTTAAAAGCTGTTGCAATTCCCAGCGATCGAGGTCATGCTGTAAATGAGTTAAATTGTCCGTTGCTTCTTCTAGTAAAGTTCGATCGGATTCTAATTCTAATAACTCGATAATTGCCTTGGTATCTTCTAATTGTCCACACCAACTTTGATAGGTTTCTAAAGAAGATTTACATTCATTTAGTTCTTGCAGGGTTTTTTGAGCAGTATCGGTATTATCCCAAAAAGTGGGGACGGCCGCTACCTGTTCTAAGTCTTTAATTTTAGCTCTTAAAGTGGGTAAGTCAAAGATAGTCCTGGGTTTTACCCAGGCGCGATCCTACTATCTCGATACCTTTTTTTAGTTCCGATATTTCCATGTTTTCAGTTATTAGTTATTAGTTATCAGTTACTCTAGGAGTCAGTCCCGATGAAAAAATTTTCACCCCCACAAATGAAAGAGGTTTCCTTCCCTACACCCTACACCCTCTTTCAAGTCAGGAGGCCGGAGTTGAGAGTTGAGGTTTTAGGGTTTTGGGGTATTAGTTGAAATTCCCCTATCTCCCCATTTCCCCATTTCCCCTATCCACTCTCTGTTCCCCGTTCCGCAGTTCCAGCGTTCACTAAAATGGTACGATCGATCCGCGCAGGGGGGCAAGACTTTGTAAAGCGTTTTCAGCCTTATCGCGACTACTAAAGGCGCCTATTTGCCAGACAGAACGACCTTTGTAGGAAGTGGGGAAAGCGTCGGGATAGAGAGAACGAACCCTAGTGCGATCGCTCTCGGTTTTAGCTTCGATTACTACTTTAAAACCTTGGCGACTACTATTGCTCATATTACCACTACTGGGATTAGCGGCAGCCCGATTAAAAGTGATTACGTCTGATAAACTTCTGGGATTGCCTAGGTTGCGCGGTGGCGGTGGTGGTACAATTGCATTATTATTCTGGGAATTGGGAGGAGTCAGGGGGGGTAAATTAGGGTTAACTGGGGACGGTGGGGTAAAATTTGGCTCTGGCACTGGATTACTGACCACTGGCTGAGGATTGCTCTCTACTGCTGTTTCTGCAGCGGTAAAGGTATATTCTCGCACTTCGGGATTGGCAGAAGGATTAACAGGTGTTTCTGCTTTGACGGATTCTCTGGGGAGAGAATAACTATTACCCGCGAGTAATTCCGGGGGAGGACTGAAACTGGGACTATCGGCAGTTAGATAGATATGACTGAGATTTTGACCGGCTAGACTACGTTTAGTAAAGCGCCAGCCATCGATGAGATAAATTTGCATTAAACCGGTCCCTAAACCTTTTGTCCGTCCAATAATTACCTCCGATTGCCTGGGATTGCGGGGGGTTCCCACAAGGACTAATTCCCCGTTGCGTTGTACGATACGCAGCAGGTATTCTAAACCGTAATCTTTGCCCTGAATGCGAAGGGAATAACCGTTACTGTCGGTGGCCCGTTCACAACTGCCAGTAAAATCGAAATCGAGCAAGAGAGGCTGAACAATGGTCGGTTCTGTGCCATTTACCGCCCAACATTGGCGTTTACCCGGGATTTGTTGCAAAATCAGTAAATCGTATTTACCGTTACCGTAGGGTCGGGCAATAGCGATAAAATCCTCTTGATTAACTTCTTGTTGTTCAAAGAGAGTTGCTTGACTCGGTGTAGTCAGGAGACAACCCCCCAGAAGTGAAAACAGTAGGGTAAATTTTAAGGATGATTTTAGATTCATAAATAGGGAGCGTTGTTATAGAGATTGTACTTGCATTTATTTTATCGATCTAGACGCAAGGGAGAGAATTTTGTTTTCCTAGGGGAAATAGTTTTATAATTCAGTCGTCGGCCGTCAGCCGTCAGCCATCAGCTAGGAAAGGCAATCATACCAATTGAAAGGTCTTGGAGTCTGCTCAATTCTGCTGGATTTTTGCTAGGGATTTATTTTATCTCGGAGAATAAAGCTTCTAAGTCTTGACGACCGCTAACTATTCTTAAAATCTCTACTGTGTCATCAATAACTCGATAGAAAATAATATATCCATCTAAAGGCAACCCTCTCAAGGACGGTCTAATATGACTGTAACTACGTCCTAAATTGGGAAATTGTGCTAATTGTTGACACTTTTGGGAAAATTTTATCAATAGTTTTTCCCCAGCTTCCACGTTTACCGCTAAAAAATAATCAGCAATCTTGTTTAAATCTTGACTGGCTGATGGGGCAATAATATAACGATTCATGATTAGGGTTTACGCTCTTTCTGAAATTTTTCTAGAATATTGTTGATAACTGTTTCTCCGTCTAATCCTTCCCCATTGTCTAATTCAGCTACAGCAATATCAATTTGATGACCAGTTTCTTCTCGCCATTGTAAATAATCTTCATTGATGTTGGACAGCAAGTGTAAAGCGGTATCTATGAGCTGCTCTACATTATCAAATCTGCCACTTTTTAACTGTTCTTCGATAAATTTTTCTTGATTGGGTTTTAGTTGAATATTCATACTAATTTTTGTCAGTTCAAGGACTAAATTATAAGCATTCTATTTTATTATACTGCAAGGAGCAGACAGAATAGACTAAGAGTATCGCTGATCTAGGGGCAGAAATAAGGTCACAATCCACAGTAGGATAGAGATTGCTAAAAATTGACCCTTGAATAGAGTGGCAACAAGATGGCGACAGCGGCGATTATTGGATTGGGAAGATCGGGAATAGCGGCAGCAAGATGCTTAAAACGGGATGGTTGGCAGGTGACATTAAGCGATCGCTCTGATTCTCCCAGTTTACAAGCAACCAAAACCAATCTGGAAAGGGAAGGAATTATTGTCAATCTTGGTCAAAATCTCAGTCTAGAGGCTTCGGACTTGCCTAATCTTATCGTGGTTAGCCCCGGGGTGCCTTGGGATGCCCCGATTTTAATTACTGCCAGAGAAAAAGGCATCGATACGATCGGAGAATTAGAATTAGCTTGGCGTTATCTGCAATCTTCCCCTTGGTTGGGTATTACGGGAACTAACGGCAAAACCACCACCACCGCCCTCTGTGCCGCTATTTTTCAAAAAGCAGGGTTAAATGCTCCTTCCTGCGGTAATATCGGCTATGCGGCCTGTGAATTGCCTTTAAAAGCCGATAAATACGATTGGATTATTGCGGAGATCAGTAGTTATCAGATCGAGTCCAGTCGGGATTTATCGCCGAAAATCGGCATCTGGACAACTTTTACCCCCGATCACCTCAGTCGTCATCAAACCCTCGAAAATTATTATCAGATTAAAGCCTCTTTACTGCAAAGAAGCGATCGCCAAATCCTCAACGGTGATGATCCCTATCTGCGTCAAATCGGTGTTAGTCAATGGCAACAAGCTTATTGGACTTCTGTGAAGGGTAAAGAGGCGCTTTTGGGCGATCCTAGTCGTGGTGTTTATCTGCAAGATAACTGGATCGTGGCTTTTGGGGAATTAATTGCCCCGGTTAATCTGCTGAAAATGGTGGGTAGTCACAATCAGCAGAATTTGCTTATGGCTGTGGCCGCCGCTAGATTGGCAGGAATCGAGAAAAAAGCCATTACTGAAGCGATCGCCACTTTCCCTGGGGTTGCCCATCGTCTAGAGTATGTTTGTACGTATAAAGGCCTAGACTTTATTAATGATAGTAAAGCAACTAACTACGATGCGGCCGCAGTGGGCTTACAATCCGTCCCGAATCCGGCGATTTTAATCGCGGGGGGAGAAGCGAAAGCAGGGGATGATCGGGCTTGGATCGCTGAAATTAAGGCAAAAGTCGCCACCGTGCTGCTTATTGGTGACGCTGCCGCCGATTTTGCCCGTCGTTTACAGTCGGCAGGTTATCAAGATTATGAATGTGTAGAAACGATGGACAGGGCAGTTCAACGCGCGGCTGAACTAGGACTGGCAAAAGAGGCTAAAGTGGTGTTATTATCGCCCGCTTGCGCTAGTTTTGACCAATACCAAAGTTTTGAACATCGCGGCGATCACTTTCGGCAATTGTCCTTACAGTTGTAGGGGGATGGGGATAGGGGAGTGGGGAAGTGAGGAGATGGGGGAAGTGGGGAATTTCAACTAAAACCCCAAAACCCTAACACCCTAAAACCATGTTGCCGACAGCTAAGAGGCAATTTTTGTTCCCAAAGATACTCTTTTTTGGCTAAGTTGGGTAAAATCAGGAGGAGTTAACTAAAAAAAATAAGAGAAAAAACGTGCTGGGATCGTCCTTCCATCTTGATCATCTTTTTAAAAAACCCCTAATTGCCTGTCTTTTCTCCTGTGTGGGTGTCTTGCTGCCGATCCCAGTTTTAGCGACACCGGTGGCAGTGTTAAAAAGTCAAGAAAATGCCAATCAATGGACAGCTATCACTGAGCGTTTGCAAAATGTCGGGGTTAATTACTGCATTCTCCAGAGTAATCAGTGGCAAAGCGACGCGGATTTAAATAAAATTAAGGTTCTAATCATCCCCAACGTCGAGACTATTTCCGGTTTACAAGCTAGTGTCTTGAGTCGTTGGCTTAATCGCGGTGGTAAAATTATTGTCACCGGTCCGGCGGGGAATCTTTCGGAACCTGCTGTGCGTAATCAATTGCGATCGCTATTTGGGGCTTACTGGGCCTATCCTCACTCCCAAGCTTACACCCTGCGGCCGACTAATTTAGGTGAACTGAAAAACCAAAAACCTCTAGCCAGCAGTCTCCTCGGTGGTGTGGTTATCCCCACGGGAGTTAATAGCCAAACCGTTGCCGTCTGGGGGGCGCGCAACAATCCCCCCGCCGTTGTCCTCAATAATAACTCGATCTTTCTCGGTTGGCGCTGGGGCAGCGATGCCGTCGCTAATCTCGCCCTCGATAGTGCTTGGCTAGAAACCGCCCTGCAACGCTACGGCATTAATCGTAGTTCTTCTCATAGCACAATTGCGCCCTATTGTCAAGGAAACTCAACAATAGTTAATAATATTAATAATACCCCAACAGCGATCTCGCGTAGCGAGCGCGTTGCGACCGCACCCCGTCGCCCTCTACCCCAGATTTCAGAAAATCTCCCCAGTGAAACGGCGAGATTAAGTCCGAATACCGAGGCAATTCCCCCCAGAGCAAGTCTAACTCCTCAACAAATTAGCCAGATGACGGCGGAATTGCAGGGATTAATCGGGCGTTATGGGGCGACTCTCTTAGCTTTAGAGGCAAGTAATAGTAATATATCCAATACTGATAAATCCTTAGCACAAGCATTTCATAATCGTGGGAAAAATTCCCCCACCTCAGATACAGCCAGACGATTCCGTTTAGCCCTAGAAAATGCCCAAGGAAGCTTAAATAATTTTCAGAATTTAATTGCCCAGGGGGCCTATACCCAAGCGCGGGAATTTTGGTTACAAGCGCGGCGAAGTCTTTGGGATAATTATCCCACTAATCGACAATTTGCCCAGCCAGAAATACGGGCAATGTGGTTAGATAGAGGCACGATCGTAGAAGCTAAAAATGAGGACGATTTAGCTAAAGTATTCGATCGCATGGCGGAGGCGGGTATTAATGTGGTCTTTTTCGAGACAGTTAATGCTAGTTATACTATTTATCCCAGTCAAGTTGCCCCCGAACAAAACCCTTTAACTAGAGGTTGGGATCCCCTAAAAGTTGCCGTTAAATTAGCCCATGAACGCAATATGGAAATCCACGCCTGGGTGTGGGTTTTTGCGGCGGCTAATCAAGCTCATAATAAAGTATTAGAGCAACCATTAGATTATCTAGGTCCAGTTTTATCCCGTAATCCCGATTGGGGGGCAACTAATAAAAGTGGTGGTTCTTTTGATTATAGTCAAGGCACGAAAAAGGCCTTTTTTGATCCTGCTAATCCCGATCTACAGAACTATCTTTTATCTCTTTACGAGGAAATTGTCAAGAATTATGATGTGGATGGCTTGCAGTTAGATTATATTCGCTATCCCTTCCAGAATCAAAGTTCTAATCAAACCTATGGTTATGGTAAATCCAGCCGTTGGTTATTTAAACAAATGACAGGAGTTGATCCAATTACTTTAAATCCCCGGGGTGCTTTATGGGAACAATGGACTAGCTTTAAAATCCGTCAGGTTGATACTTTTGTCTCGCAGGTTTCTACTCGCTTAAAACAGATTCGCCCCCAGTTAAAAATGTCGGCGGCGGTGTTTCCCATGGAACAAAAAGAACGATTATATCGTATTCAACAAAACTGGGAAGAATGGGGACAAAATCAATGGATAGACCTGATATTTTTAATGACTTATGCTCTCGATACAGGGACTTTAGAAGAGAAAACCCAGTCTTTATTTGATCGCAAAATTGCAGGAAATGCTCTGATTATACCCGGTATCCGTCTGTTAAAAGTACCCGATCAAGTCATGATCGATCAACTACAATTTATTCGCAATCTTCCCACTTCGGGATTCGCTCTTTTTGCCACAGAAAATCTCAATCCCAACTTGCAAACAATTCTTAATCGCATTCAGGGATCGATGATTACGAAAAAAACCGAACCTTTACCCCACCGTCAACCCTTTAAAACGGCAGCAGCGCGGTTTAATTCCTTGCGTCAAGAGTGGAGTTTTTTAATCACGAATAACTTATTAGCAATGGAGGAGGGAACCTTAAAAACTTGGGGGCAAGAAGTGGACGAAATGGCTAATTTATTAGAACAATTAGCTAATAATCCCAGCCCTCGTAATTTGACTTTAACTCAAAATGCTTTAAAGCGATTTAGCTATAAATTTAAATCTGTGATGTCCAGACAAAAAGATTTATCTGCCTATCAAATACAGGTCTGGGAAAATCGCCTCGCAACCCTACAAAGTCTCTTAAGTTATGGTCAAATGGTTGAGTTTTAATTAGGATTTACTGAAAAAGTTTTTCGGTGGGGGTTGGGGGTTGGGGGTTGGGGGTTGGGGGATGGGTTTTACCGATTTTCAGGTGGTCAACTACCTAATTTTCAGGGAAAAAGTACCTGAATTTTCCCCCTGATCACTCCCAGACCTGGTACTTTTTGATTGACAAAAAGTCTAAAAGTCTTACCCAACAAGGTTTTTAGATTTATTCAGCAGACCCTAATTAGGATTTACTGAAAAAGTTTGTCGGTGGAGTCAGTATTCAGGAGATTATTTTTATTTATTCTCCCCAATCCCCACACCCCACACCCCTATCTCCCCACACCCCACACCCTCTTGTCAGAGGCCCGCCCGAATATGTAACAATTTATGGGAGAAACCCCCAAGCAAATTTAACGAGAAAAACATGGCAGCTACAATTAAGAAAGGAGCTTTAGTCCGCGTGGTGACGGGAAACCTAGAAAATAGCCTCGAAGCCCTAGCCAGCGATCGCCGTTTACCCAGTTATATGTTCAACTCGACAGCAGAAGTCTTGGATATAAAAGATGATTATGCTTTGATTAAATTCTATGTTCCTACCCCCAGTGTGTGGCTAAAGCTCGAACAACTGGAACCCGCCTGATGAGGATATTGCCTCATCCATAAATCATGGTTGACTTCTACGATACACTCCTCCCCTGTCAATCGCCCCGAGTCTCGGTTATTGGTGCTGGTAACGTCGGACGCACCCTGGCCCAACGCATCGCCGAAAAAAACCTCGCCGATGTGGTTCTCCTCGATATCGTCAATGGTTTACCCCAGGGTATTGCCCTAGATTTGATGGAAGCCCAGGGCATAGAACGGCACGACAGCGAGATTATCGGCACTAATAACTACGAAGACACGGCAGGCTCCGATATTGTCGTGATTACGGCTGGATTAGCCAGAAAACCGGGCATGAGTCGCGATGATCTCATGAATGTCAATGCTAAAATTGTCGTTGAGGCCGCCACTAAATGCCTCAAGTATTCGACCGGAGCCATTTTTATCGTCATCACCAATCCCCTTGATGTGATGACCTATCTAGTCTGGCAAGCGACGGGTTTACCCCCCCAAAGAGTGATGGGAATGGCGGGGGTCCTCGATTCTTCCCGTTTACAAACCTTTATCGCCATGGAATTGGGGATTAGTACCGCCGACGTTCATGCCATGGTCTTGGGTGGTCACGGTGATTTAATGTTGCCCCTACCCCGTTACTGTACCGTCAGTGGTGTGCCGATTACCGAATTAATGGACGAGATAACAATTAACCGTCTAGTGGAGAGAACTCGCAACGCTGGGGCTGAAATCGTCAAATTACTGCAAACTGGCGGCGCTTATTACGCCCCTGCTTCCTCTGCCTGTACCATGGTCGAGACGATATTGAGAAATCAATCCCGTTTACTGCCGGCGGCAGCCTATCTTAAGGGTGAATACGGCCTACAGGATGTCTATCTGGGGGTTCCCTGTCGCTTAGGCTGTCGGGGGGTGGAAAGTATTCTGGAAGTGCGTTTGACCGATGCTGAACGTCTGGATTTACACAATTCTGCTGCCTCAGTTCGTCAAAATGTTCATTTAGCTCTTGACAGTCTCAAGGTTTTGGTGTAGTTAATACAACTCATATTTTAAGAGGGTACAGGGCAAAGAACCGTTATACAAGGGAGTGCGACGGGAAGAACGCAGACCGATTTGTTTAGTCAGTTCTTTGTTTCCCGATAAAATATAGGCTGTCCAACCCTTAAACCTCTGTTTTAAGACATCACCGAAGGATTTATATAAAGAGCCTAATTCTTCGGTATTGCCCAATCTTTTGCCGTAAGGGGGATTACAGAGAATAATCCCTCGATCGCTCGCCGGTTCTAAGTCGGTGATGCTTTGCAAGCTAAAATTAATATGGTCCTGCACTTGACAAAAATAGGCATTATCCTCGGCCTGATGCAAAACCTCATAATCGGCATCACTAGCATAAATTGGCGCATTTAGCTGAAATTTTTGTTTTTCTTTAGCTCCCTTAACCAAAGATTGCCATAAATCCGGTTGATAGTCTGGCCATTTCTGAAATCCGAACTGGGAACGAGATAAACCGGGGGCAATATTTAAAGCTTTTAACGTCGCTTCGATGACAATGGTTCCCGAACCACAGAAAGGGTCCAAAAGCGCCATATCATCCTGCCATGCCGATAATTCTACCAAAGCAGCGGCGAGACTTTCTTTTAGGGGTGCGACTCCCATGGCCTGATGATACCCGCGACGATGTAAACTGTGGCCAGAACTATCTAAACTAAGCACACAGCGATTTTTCTCGATATGAGCGTTAATTTGCAGGTCGGGGTTTTCTGTATCCACAAAAGAACGTGGATTCCCCTGTTGACGCTGTTGGTCGATAATAGCGTTTTTGATGCTTAAAGCGGTGTAATGGGTGTGATTGAGGCGATCGTTCGTTCCCGTACATTGTACCGCTAAAGTTTCCTCACTGGTGAGATAATCTCGCCAATCAATGGCTTGAATGCCATCATACAGTTCCTCCCCATCCCCACAGGGAATTTCGGCAATGGGAACCAAAACCCGAAAAATAATTCTTGACCAAAGATTGACTCGATAGAGTAGGGCCAGATCTCCCTGAAAATGGACTCCCGTGAATACGGGTTTAACTTCTTTGGCCTCCAGGAATTCTAATTCCCTAGCGGCAATTTCTTCTAGTCCCCTAGCGGTAGTAGCAAAATAGGATCGAGTCATATCAGTAATCAGTTATCAGTTATCAGTAATCAGTAATCAGTAATCAGTTTTTAGTGACTAGCGCCGGTCGTTGGTAGCTTGAAATCAGAAAAATTTTAATTTTTATCCCCTTGTAAATTCCTATCTCATTGGCTTTTTCTGGCGTTGCTGAATCAAGGTATGAATGACAACCTTGCACCCATCCAAAAGTTAGTTTGGGTCTAGGTTTTAAAAATCCCACAAAAGAAGATTCATATCTCAAATCAGCAACGCCTTTTTTCGTTGTGAACAACCAGCATCGGCAAAATACCCAAATAATCTGCTCAAAAACGCATTTATCTCGATCAATTCTACTGAGAAACCCAAAAAATGCGTCTTTGATTAGGATCCCGTCGGGAACTTTGTTCACCCATGACTTGCCGCGCTTGACTAGGATCAAAACTACGACTAAATTGATCCCGCAGTTGATTAACGCGTTCCTCCTTTTCTTGGGCCGCCAAACGCACTTCTTCTAATTTTGCCTGTTGGATCTGTTGGTAGGGTAGCAAACGAGCGATCGCAAAAACTGCCGTGATGGAAAGAGCGCTATAGGCAATAATTCGCAGCCAAATCTCGATAACTTGCCAGTTTTGGGATTTATTGCCGCTTTTTGGCTTTTTTTGTGGTTTTTTGTCGGTTTGGTTTCCTGTTCGTGCGGTCATAGATTTACGAGTATCAGTAAAATCGGTCAGAAAAATGGCTAATTACTTTCAATTTACACCCAATCACTGATAACTGATAACTGATGACCGATAACCGAAAAAACCCCAATCGGTCTATCCTATAGCTAGGTCAGACGGGATCAGGGTTTATTGAAAGCGATTTTACTTATAAAGTTCCGTCGCTAGACGAAAAGCCAAAATCCCGGGGATTAAAGCAATTACCAGAGCGACTAAAACTTGAGTATCAGAAAGCATTGCTGATTATCTCCTCATAAAGATATTTATCCAATACTTTCCGACATCATCGGGGTTCTCTGCATCATTTCGTTACAAGAATTCATATCTCCCCACTCCGATGACGGTTATCTCCCCTAGAAAAGAAAGTTGTAAAAGCGTTAAGCTGAGGTATCGCCATCATTACATTTATTTTTACCTGCGGCCTCAATGTTAGACTCGCTCCTTGATTCATCTCTAACCCTTAGTCTAAAAACCCCGTTAATTCTGTTGGTTCTCATTGCCCTAGAAGCGGTATTATCAGCAGATAACGCCATTGCTCTCGCTTCCATAGCACAGGGATTAGGAGATCATCAGCGTCAACGTCAGGCCTTGAATATTGGCTTAGTTTTCGCCTATATTCTCCGTATGATCTTGATTCTTACCGCCACCTGGGTGGTTAAATACTGGCAGTTTGAACTTTTGGGAGCAGTATATTTGCTCTGGTTAGTCTTTAATTACTTTGCCTCCCCTGAAGACAAGGATCACACCCATCATAGTCTCAAGTTTCAGTCTCTCTGGCAAGCTATCCCCCTAATTGCCGTTACTGATTTAGCTTTTTCCCTCGATAGTGTCACCACTTCCATCGCCGTGGCCGATGATACTTGGTTAATCCTGCTTGGTGGTACGATCGGAGTAGTTACCCTGCGCTTTATGGCCGGTTTATTTATTCGCTGGTTAGAGGAATACACCCACCTAGAAGACGCTGGTTTTGTCACCGTCGGTTTGGTGGGTTTAAGATTGCTGTTGCGGGTGATTAGTCCCGATTTTGTGCCGCCAGAATGGATTATGATTAGTTTAATTGCTATCCTCTTTGCTTGGGGTTTCTCAAAACGCAACGATCGAGAACCCATAGAGAGTGATACCATCCAATCTGATAAATTGCCTTGACAATCCCCCACTGAAAAGAAAATCCCTAGAAGATCATGTCATCTTTACCGACTCCATCTGCTGATACCTTAGAAAATTCTACTCGATCGCCCTCTTGGAAAATTAAACTTCTCTACGATGGAGAATGTCCCCTCTGCTTGCGCGAGGTCAATTTTCTGCAAAAACGGGATGCTGGGAGAGGATTAGTTGCTTTTGTCGATATTGCCGCCGAAAACTTTGACATCCTCGCCGCCGTAAAACGGACGGCGATTCCTCACCACGCCACCTTTTTAGAATGGTCGCTGAATGGGGTTGACGCTTCACGGGATGCTGCTTCTTTAACAGAAGTCTTACGCTTTCCTCTACGTCCGTTTAAA
>NZ_JADBSA010000196.1:0-3057 GCF_020246945.1 Microcystis sp. M113S1
GGTCAATTACCTAATTTTCAGGGAAAAAGTCCCTGAATTTTCCCCCCAATCACTCCAAGGGTCGGCACTTTTTGAGGGAAAAAAAGTCTAAAAACCTTGTTGGATAAGGTTTTTAGATTTATTCAGCAAACCCTAAATATAGCGGTTTTCAGTCTAATAAGGTATAGTAAATCCCTTGATAGATAGGCGTTTCAGCGTTTCAATCGGGACTCGCTTCTGTGAAAACCGTTATAGCAAGTTTCCTACTGTCTTTTCTACTGATTACTGATTACTGATCACTGAAAAAAGCTTCCCACTTAACTAAAAGCTAATTTATTTTCAATCTGTCTAACTACCGTTAGTGCCGAATAGCTGACTCCGGCAGTGCCTTCTCCCGGATGGGTGGAATCTCCCACTAACCAAAGATGGGGGATCGGAGTGCGCGTCGCTACTCCAAAAGGGCCAAAAGTGGACAGTCTTTGACCAATACCGCCGACAATGCCCTGATTTCGCCCCGTAAACCGTTCAAAAGTGCGAGGAGTAGCTGATTCGATGTGAACGATGTGATCAGGGCTAAGATGGAAATAATTACCGAGACGATTGATCGCCTCTTGGGTGTATGCTGCTTTTAATTGCTGATAATTATCTTCTCCTTTTCGCCACCAAAGACTGGTATCGGTGAAGGAAGAAGCAATAATTGTCGCTTTTCCCACTGGGGCGCGGCCATCCCCTTCTTTACTCACGGAAACAAACAAAGAGTTATTTTCGCCGATCATGCCATCGTCATCGTAGAGGAATTGCAAATGGGGAGGACAATCGGGGGGAATAGCAGCGCGATCGACTCCTAAGTAGGCCACAAAAGCACCGGATGCGGGGGGAAGTTTTTCGATTCTCCGGTGATAAAGACTGGGAATGGCTTCGCGATCGATTAATTGTGGTAAATTTTGGATCGGGATATTGGCGACAATCTCATCGGCCATTTCTGGATGTATTTGGCCATTTTTTTGATTTCTGACGATAATTCCCGTGGCTTTTCCCTTTTCTGTCAGTATTTTTTCCACTGTGTGGCGCATTTGCAATTTACCGCCGTATTTTTCCAAAGCTGTTACTAGGCGATCGCTTAATACCTGCATACTACCCTGAAGGTGGGATAAACCTTGGGGAGACTGAGAAACTGCTAAAGCGGTGGCGGCATAAAGTAAAGCGGTTTCATCGGCAGTAACTTGGGAATAAAGCTTTAACTGGAGATCAAGGAAGGTTTTTAGGCGTTTATCTGTCTCTAAGCCGTATAATCGCAGAGCATCGCCCACAGTCATCAAAGTAAAAGGGAAGGTAATGGCAGTATCTAAACGCAAAGCGGCGATTAATTGCCCTAAATCCCACCAGTTGCGCGGGGGTAAAACTGGATCGCGACTTTGAAAACGCCAACTTGCTTGAAAGAGTTTTTGTAATAATTGCCAAAAAGGTTCGCTGCCCGGAAATTGTTTTTGTCTTTCCTCTTGCCACTTTTGCCGATCGCGCCAGACGTTAATCGCAGTGGTTTCCCCCGGCAGAAAAACAGCACAAGCGGGATCGCAGGGGACAGAATCGGGTAAATCTATCCCTAATTCGGCAAAAATGCGCTGATGAATGCCCCCTACTTCTAATCCTGCCACTTGAGTTGCCCCCACGTCAAAAGTAAAACCCCGACGGGAAAAAGTCGAGGCACAACCTCCGGGGACAAGCGCCTGATCATATACTGTGACTTGATAACCTCGACGCGCCAATAATGCCGCCGCCGTTAGTCCGCCAATCCCTGCACCAATAACGGTAATTTGCGTCATTTTCTTAACAATTATTTATAATTAGGGTTTGCTGCAAAAGTTTTTCCCACACCCCGCTGCCATAGGAATCTTAACAAGTAAATTGGAGGCTTAACAGTTTACTTGGGCCCCTAGGGTATCTAAAGCTAAAATTTTCACCTCAGAGTTAATCCCCACTTGCTGCCAAGCATTTGTCATCTCTGTGGCCGTTTTTTGGGCATTTTCAGGGTTAGTTAAAGCTAATAGGGTGGGACCTGCGCCACTAATTACCATCCCGTAAGCACCCGCGTTAATGGCGGCTTTTTTGACCTTTTCGTAACCCGGTATTAAAGATTGGCGATAGGGTTGATGCAGTTTATCCTCTAGGGCAATTCTCAGCCAATCGCCGTTACCCGTCTCCAATCCCCGCAATAATAAACCCAAGCGGGAAATATTGAAAATTGCCTCCTGACGGCTAATTTTTTCGGGCAAAACTGCCCTAGCTTTTTCCGTAGCCAGTTCAAAATCGGGAATCGCTAGGACGGGAATGAGATTTTTTTGCCAAAATACTTGACAAATAGCCCAATCTGTGCTATCTCCTGCCGATAGCTGACAGTTGCCCCGCAAAGCCGGCACCACATTATCCGGATGTCCCTCCAAGGCGATCGCTAATGCTTCGATTTCCCCCATAGATAAAGGATTTCCCGCACATTGATTGGCAGCCACTAACCCACCGATAATAGCAGTGGCAGAACTACCTAAACCTCTAGCCAGAGGAACCCCTAAACCGATCTCGATGGCTATGGGGGGCGGATTCTGTCCTATTTTTTGATAAACTTGCAAAAAAGAAGTGTAGATTAAATTATCAGTACCTTGGCTAACTTTAGCTGATTCAGTTCCCTTGACACTAATGCTGACAGGGTTAGCTGTCGTTGCTGGCAGCAGGGTAAAAGTAAACTGATTATATAGGGTTAAGGCCGCTCCGAGACAATCGAAGCCGGGCCCAATATTAGCAGTGGTAGCGGGAACTGTTACCGTAAAAGTTGTCATCGAAAATTTTGGGTCTGAAACCCCGTCGTTCTACGACGGCTTTACCGTTAAATACTAGCGCATTTACCAAATATATGCTAAAATGTGAGACATGGAAAAAGCCTACTCGTTTCGATTTTACCCCACACCCGAACAAGAGTCGCTATTGCGGCGCACTTTGGGCTGTGTAAGATTAGTTTACAATAAAGCTCTCCATCTCAGAACACAAGCATGGTACGAAAAGCAAGAAAGAGTAGGCTACGCTCAA
>NZ_JADBSA010000197.1:0-17961 GCF_020246945.1 Microcystis sp. M113S1
CTAACCGCATAAGCACCCTTCGCTGTCCCTAAAACTTCGCCACTGAGTACCTCAATTGGGGGAAGTTGACTGAAATTGCGACTTTGCCACTGATTTCGTAATTCTGTTGCCTTAACCACATCATAATTTGTGCCAAAAGCAGTTGCCAAATTCGCCCAAAAGCCATCAGATTGAGCAAAATCGAACAAAACATCGTAAATAGGAGGAATAATCGGCAACAGGGAAGGATTCATGATATTCACCAGAAGGATTTACTGCGACTATTTTGTGCAAACAATCGCCAATTTTTCAAGGGTACTATAACAAAAATTAACATTTATTACCAGAAAACGGGTTTCTCAAAGAAACCCGTTTTCTCAGTTTCTCCTAGTGTTCACCACCTGATGAGATAAACCCATCAGATTGAGCAAAATTAAACAAAACATCGTCAACAGCAGGAATAATCGGCAAAAGAGAAGAAGTCATTACATTGACCGCAAAGGTTTACTGCGACAATACAGTATAATGAAAAGCAGACAATAGAGAACTAATTATCAAGGTGAAACATAGACCAATTGCGATCGATTTATTTGCTGGCTGCGGTGGGATGTCCCTTGGTTTAGAAGCGGCAGGATTTGATGTTGCTGTAGCAGTAGAATTTGATGCAGTCCATTCCTTGGTTCATCATTTTAACTTTCCCTATTGTCAAACTATTTGCCGGGATATAGCCAAAGTAACCAGTAGAGAAATATTAGACTTATTAAAACTAAAAGGCTATGCCACCGATGTTAGTTTAATTGCTGGTGGTCCGCCCTGTCAAGGTTTTTCCCTTATTGGCAAACGACAAATAGATGATCCTAGAAATTCCCTAGTATTTCAATATCTGCGGATTGTAGGGGAAATTAAACCCAAGTATTTTATCTTTGAAAATGTTCCCGGCATGGCTACGGGTAAACATAAACAATTTTTAGAGGAGTTAATCTCTGAATTTGAAGCTATTGGCTATACAATTAATCAGCCAATTAAAATCCTAGATGCTAGTGAATACTGCGCACCTCAAAAGCGCAGAAGATTAATCTTAATTGGTAGTCGAAAGGATGTGACAATGGCCACATATCCTGCTGTTTTGTCAGGAGAAAAATCAGCTTTTACCAGCGTCTATGATGCCATCTCAGATTTAGAATTAATACCAGCTTTTATCGGTACTGATTTAGGCATACCCGCATCAAAATTAGATTATAGTGGCAAGAGGAAAAAATATTCAGTGCAGCCAAGGGATATTTTTAAACTTTGCCATCAAAGAACAGTAGATACAAAAATATATGGACATATAGGCTCAGTTCATACCCAAAGATCAATTGATAGATTTATCTTAACCGAACCGGGTACAGTGGAGCGAAAAAGTCGCTTTTTAAAGCTTTCCCCCACCGGTTTATGTAATACTCTCCGCGCCGGAACAAATAGTGACAAAGGGGCCTATACTGCTCCTAGACCTATTCACTATTCTATTCCTCGTTGTATCACTGTGCGAGAAGCTGCCAGACTGCATACATTCCCCGATTGGTTTCAGTTTCACCGCACAATATGGCATGGTTTTCGTGAGATTGGTAATGCGGTTATTCCGCTATTATCGAAAGAACTTGGTGATGCTGTGATGAGAGCAATGAACGTCAATACTGCCAATCTCAACCGAGTTATTTTAGAAAAAATGCCAGCAGAATTATTACTATATAATATGTCTCAGGCATCAAATTATTGGGGAATCTCTGATGATGTTATCCCGAAAAGAAAACGAGGTGTCTCTCAGAGGTTGGTCAGTATTTAAATTATACCAAATCCGTTTTAAATAGTTTTAGAAGCACCGCGCTATAATTTGCCGTTAGTTCAGGTTCCTCCTGGTGAATTTTTGTCATGGGAGATAATCGTAATAATAGCAACGATTCCCATATCTGGGGATTTTTACCAGTCAAGAACGTGATTAGCCGTGCAGTTTTTCGCTTTTTACCACTGCATCGCTTTAGCTGGGTTTAATGGTTCTCATCTAACTTCTGACTGCTGTTTCCCCGCAACCTCAAATACCAGGATAAATGTAAAGATTTCTTAAAATATAGTGTAGGATACAATGTTTGTGGCGGGGGGGTGTGTATCATTGTATATTGGGAAATGTGGTAGAGCGTCCCAACCCTGATCGCAAAAACCGCCACAAACGACTCCCAACTGTACCTGTATCTTTTAGAACGTCAAATAACCGTCGAGACTTGCTATGACTGCAACACCTGGTCACAACACACAATCTTCGTCAGCCACTTGCTTGAAAAAACCAGATTTTCGTAAGGAAACTCGCTTAGGATTAGTCCTTTATGGTGGGGTTTCTCTAGCAGTTTACATGAATGGTGTTTGTCGAGAATTTTATAATGCAACAAGGGGTCGGGGAATTTATAAATTAATTAAAGCACTGACCGATTCAGATATTGTTGTTGATATTGTATCGGGAACTTCAGCGGGAGGAATTAATGGAGTTCTCTTGAGCTATGCAGTTGCTAATAGCTACGAAAAAATTGTAGTTGACTTCAAGGAATTTGGAGATATTTGGCGAGAAAGTGGAGATATAAATAAATTACTGCGTCCGCTCAAAAAAGAAAATAATCAAATAGATGTTAATTCTCTTTTAAACGGCGAAGGCTACTATCAAGAAGAACTTTTTAAAGCTTTTGAAAAAGCTGGAAATAAACAAGAATCTGCTCCTGATGGAGAATGGTATTCAGAGTTTAACGAACTAGATTTATTTATCACTGGCACTGATGTTTTAGGAAGAATCCATCAAACCTTTGACAACACTGGAAAAGTCATCGAAATCAAAGATCATCGTTGCATTTTTCAGCTTAAATATCGAGAAGATCAAGATGTTGGAGATCCTTTTTCTACCAAAGATGCAGATACTCAAAAAGCCTTAGCTAAACTCTGTCGAATCACCTCTTGTTTTCCCCTTGCTTTTCCTGTAGTACCTGTCGAAATTAAGTCTGATAATAAGGTAGATAACAAACTACAAGAATGGGGAAAGCTTTTGAGAAATCGCCTCCTTCCGCAAGAACCTCCAAAAGAGGGATATAAAATCTATTTTGTTGATGGGGGAGTTCTAGATAATCGTCCTTTTAGTTATACCACTGAAGCCATGTATTATCGTACAGCAGATCGTCCTGTCAATCGTCAATTATTTTATCTCGATCCCAATCCAGAAAGCTTTGTTAACAGTAGCAAATTTACAGAAATGGAGCAACCTACTGTTTGGGAAGTCATCACCGGTTCTCTAATCAGTTTACCTAGGTATGAAAGTATTGGCAAAGATCTTCAACAAATCAAAGATATTAACGACAAAATTCGTCGCTATAACTTGTTATTAAAAAGTGTTGATGAAGAAGTACATGAACAAACAACAGAAGCCAAAAATCGTTATTGGAGGTGTCGTTTAGTCAGTTTAAGAGATAGTATTCTCTTCGTAATTTTTGACAACCAATATTTCATTGGCAAAGAACAAGAACAGGAAGAACTATTAGAAAAAAGTGCTACTTTATTGACCCAATTTATTAACAATTTAGAGGAAATTAAAAATCGAGAGGAAACTTTAAATTCCCTAGCTCAAAATATTGAAAATCTAGATCTTCAATATGCTATTAGAAAACATAACTTTCTCTCATCTCAAATTTACTCTCTGATGTCTGATGCTATTACCAAAGATACAGATAATATTGCCAAATATACAGAGTTGAAAAATTTAGCCAATAAAATCACTTGGCTGCTAGAGTTGCTCAAAGTCATTGATCAGGTTGTCAAAGAAGTCATAAAATCCGAACCTGTTCGCCAAAAATTTTATCAACTCATTACAGAAGATGAAGAAGACAATAATCAACAATCTGTAAATTTGAAGCGCAAAAAAATATATGATTATCTATTAACGTTGTTGCGTCTTATCTTAGATAGTCAAGATTTAGCCGATGTTACCGTAGAAAATCTCAAAGAGCTAGATTTTGACAAAATCGGTTCTATCCGGAGACAATTACGGGACAAGGTTAAAGTTATGGATCTAGATCAAGATTGGGGAGCATTAACTATAACCAAAGGTGAAACAATCTTAGAAAAAATAGAACAAGCTGCTGCGAAGTTGTTAACTGAACAATCGGAGAATATAGAACCAGTAATTGGCAAATTTGAGAAATTTCAGCTAATTGATCAAGTAATATATCCCTATCAATATTTGTCCGATATCCAAAACAAAAATCTAATTAAACTTGTTCGTATTTCTCCCAATGATGCTGATAAAGGATTTGGCAAAGATAAGGGACTTAAAGAAAAATTAGCTGGAGATCAATTTCGTGCTTTTGGAGGCTTTTTTAAGAAATCTTGGCGTTCTAATGATATACTTTGGGGACGCTTAGATGGAGTCAACCGTATTGTTGATGGGTTATTAACTTCAGAATCCTTAAAAGCCTTCTCTGGAGTTGTAAGTCGCCAAATTAAACTAGAACAATTCCCCGGAACTGAGGAAGAGAAAATTCAAGAATACGTCAAGCGACTTGTTGATGAATCTTTTCCCACAGAAACACAAACAGAAAAAAATGAGCTAATTAAAGACCTAATTAAACTTGCTCAACCTAATACAACCCTTGCAAAAGAAGAATTAGAAGAATTCTTAAATAAGCTTGTCATTTTAGGACATAGTGCTATTCTTAAGGAAAATTTAGGGAATGTATTCAAAGACTCAATTTCTGAACAATTGGAATGGAATCAACAAAAAATTGACTCAACTCCTGAACCAATCTACAACTATGTTGGTGGCTATTTTGACAAAGCAGTAACTCCCTTAGCTGCTGCAGAGCTTGCTCAACGTTTCCTAGAAGATTTCAAAGGGAAAGAAAAAGAATACTTCCTGGGTGAATATGGAGTTGGTTCAGAAACAATAGTGAAAGATATACCTTCTAATATTCTCAAAAGTTTAGGCGCTCGGTCAGCGATAATTTTGAGTGATATCATAGAATCTAGTAAGACTGGTAAACGACTGCTTAGACTTCAATCTTATCAGCTTCTCAAACAAATTCTGAATATATACTATTTCCTGTCCCAAAGAAGTAGTCCAAGCAGCTATAAAACACAAGCCTCTCCCCTAATCTCTGCTTTGAAATCATTGCTTCTTTTTATTATTGCATTTGGAGTAATAGCCTATCTACTAAATATCTTACCAAGATGGGCTGTGTTAACGATTGCAACCTTAGCATTACTCTGGATAATAAAAAGCTTATTGGGACTATTATTCGGGAGAACCTCTCAATAACCGCTGGAAGCTGTGCCAAAGAAAAATCAAAGTCCTGTAGGGGTTGCCATGGGGTAGAGAATCTGGCTTTAAAAACCCGCTCTTTTCTCCCCACTCTCCTATACTTTTTAAACAGGATTTACTATCATTTCTATTATTCGGGTACTGTCCACCAAGCGAGAGCAAAAGCCTGTTCTTTCTCGTTAACTTGCTGACGATATTGAACCCGAATTTTATACTTTCCAGAGGTAGGAATAGGACAAAAAATATGCTCTAAACTATCACTATCACTCAGGGAAGCACAGGTGTATTTAGTATTATTATCCTCTTGGGCAGGTAAAAGATAAACATCTAAATTATTCAGTCCGAGATCTCGGAAACTTTCATCGATATCATAGAGATTATTGCGATTAGTATCGATTAATTCTACCAAACGATCCCATGCTAAAGTTATCGAGACAAAACTATTAGCTTTTAATGGCTTCTCTAGGGCATAATCTTGATAATCATTAGCGGTAACTGTACCGTAATCCCAACCAATAGCAGCAATAGATTCTGTGGCTGACCATTGACCATTACTAAACTGTGTGTAGGTGCGAAAAGTGTTAAGATGTCCCGTCCCCATCTGCATATCTAAAGGAATTTTCGGGTCTTTATAAGCATCGGACTCTAACCAAGTTTTTTGGTCCTTAGTTAAGACCGTCCGTCTCATACCTAATAATAAACCATCGCCCGTATCTTTAATTTTATCGGCAGCATTAAGCATCACTGCTTTCATCACCTGATGACGACGAGAATCGAGACTCCAATGGGGATTTTTTTGGTTAATTTGTTGATCGCCGTATTCTTGTAAAAGTGCCACCGATGCCGTAATATGAGGAGCGGCGAAACTGGTGCCACTAACAGTATTTAATTTACCTTTGAGGTCATAAAGCTCTATTTTATTGCCAGGGGCAACTAAATTAATTGACCGTCGCGAACCATCATTAATTTCCCGTTTAATTAAACTGCGGCCAATACCCACCGGCAAAGCACTAATATTAGCAAAATCAACTTTAGTAAATTTTCCTTCTCTTTTGGCTGTATAAGCGGTGGTAATGCCGTTAAAATGATCGGTGGGAATGGGAATTCCTCCCTTACCTTGATTGCCAGCAATTACATAAAGAACATCATCAACTCGCGATGACCAATCAACACATTGAGTTAATAAAGCTTGACCATCTAATTTTGCTTCCTGTCGCTGATCTCTTTGCAAAGATTCCCCAAAACTAAAGTTAATCGCGCGCACATCACCGCTATTTTGTCGGGCAATATTTTGACTAGCAAGACATTCTTCTGGTTGTCCGCCGCGTCGCAAAGAACCCACCGCACCCGAATATAATCTCGCTTTTGGGGCAACTCCGGGGATTTTTTTATCATCACTGACCATCACCGTTGCCACCATAGCGGCGTGATTATCGAGATAGGTGTTGGGTTTGGCAATTTGATCGCGAAAAAAAACACCGGCTAATTTATAGGGAGGCTGCCAAGCTGCCACTTTATCATAACCGAACTGAGCCGGTCGGCCGATTTCCACTTGACCGATGGCAATTTTTCGTCCTAATAAATTATAGGGTTCCGCCCGCAGGCGATCGGCATAAATTCCCTGTTCACCGATGGAATTAGAAAGAACTAGGGAAGGAAGCAGAATTATCGTTACTACTAACCCGACGACAAACCAAAACCCTCTTTTCATCATCAGCAATCCTGCGGCGGTAAGGTGATACCGATCCATTCTAAGACAGAAATCTCAGAAAATACCCAAATCTCTTTTTTTGCTAGGCGGGATGGTAATAAAAAGCCACTGCCAAGATTAAATAGGTGGCTAGTAATAGGGTTCCATCTAACCAATTGGAACGACCAGTAAAGCTGATTAAATTAGTGACAACCACTGCGACAATCAAAGCCACCACGTTAAAGGGATTAAAATTTAAATCCATCGGTTGCTGCCAAAATTGACCGATAAAAACTAATAAAGGGGCTACGAATAAAGCCACCAATAAACTATCACCCATAGCCACGGAAACCGTTAAATCCATCTGATTTTTTAGGGCTAATTGAGTGACGGTAACTATTCCAGAAACATCGCTAATTAAAGGGATGAAAATCACCCCGATAAAGAGAGGAGTGAGATTAAATCCTTCCATAACCGATTCCACTACATCAACAAATAAATCCGACTCATAAGCTACAGCTACGGTGGAAGTAAGCAGCACAAGTAACCAAATCCAGACTTGAGCTTTTTCTTCCTCACTAACCTGATTGTCAGGGGTATTTTCATTACTTAATCCCACTTCGTAGAGATAACTATGGGTTTTGAGGGAAAATAATAAAGTTAACCCGTAAACTATTAATAAAACCGTGGCAGTGACTAGGGAAAGACTGAGAATATCGGCAACTTCCACCACGTTAGAAGTATATATTACCAAAGTTGGTAAAGCGATCGCTATTACTGCTAAAGTCATGGAAGAACCATTTACCCGCGCTAAAATCGGTTTAAATTCTTGCTCTTTGTAGCGAATTCCTCCCGTGAGCATTCCCATGCCCATAAATAATAATAAGTCGCTGAGAATACTACCAGTAATACTGGCTTGTACGATGTCCACCAAGCCTTTTTTTAGGGCAATTAAGGCAATAACTAAAGTGGTGGTATTGCCGAAGATAGCATTAACTAATCCTCCCAAAGCTGGCCCGGTGACTACGGCAACTCTTTCCACAGCCGTACTTAACCAAATTGACAGGGGAATGATCGATAAAGCGGCAGTGATAAAAATAGCTTGATCTCCCCAATTAAGACGACTAGCGACCACCGATAGGGGAATAAATAATAGGAAAACAAAGGAGACAATTTTTCTTAAATTCATGGGTTATTAATGGCGATTTCTCCCACCATTCCCGCTGCAGCATGGCCCGGAATAGTACAGATTAATTGATACTTACCGGTTTTGAGAGGAACTATTACCCATTCTGCTTGTGCATTAGGTTTTAATTCTAGTTCGTGAATCGCCCCTTTAATCTCCACTTTTCCCGCTTCAACTTTCTGCGTCCAACTAGCATCGGCGAAGTCTTTAGCGGTAAAATAATGTTTAGTGGGACTGGGATTATCGAGAATTAATTTGTATTTTTGTCCAGCAATAAAGTTTAATTGATTAGGAAAGAATTTTAATTCTCCTTGTCCGGATCCTAGACTAATTTTAACTTCTAGAGGGGCGGAGCCGGCGAAGGCCGGAAAAGTCACTAACCAACAACTAACTAAAACTATTACTACTGCCACAAATTTTTGATAGATATCCTTGGCAGCGACGTAGGGATTAGAATTCATTTTGCTCCTCTGGCTTATAATAGAGAAAATCTGGCGGCTTTGACGATAATTTTAGAACAAGCGGTGATTCTTACCGGCTCTCTTCCTTTCCATCCCCTAAAAGTCCCTTGGCCATTGTTAAAACCTCGGGACTTCTAGCCACTGTCAGTTAAATCGACAAAATTAATCTAAGCTATCGGGAGAATGGGGATAAAGTTGTTCTGCTTCTGGACAATCTTCCGAGACATTAATATCAGGATTCGTCCGCGACACCGAGGCCAGTTTTCTGCTAACCGCACCAATACTTTCTAAACGCACCATTTCTTCCCAAGAACTAATCTCGTCTTCTTCTTCTGTTTCGTAGCGAATGGTGACGAGATCGCTTTCTAGATCGATAATACGAGCATTATCAATCCATCTTTGCTGATCGCGCAAGAAAATGCAGACTTCCTGACCATCCATACAGAATTGATAAATCTTGCGGTGTAACATATAATTGCTCCTAAACAGCTTCTTTTGTTGAATTCAACTAACGGGAAGTTACAAAATGCCAATCTCGGCAATAGCTCAAGAATTCCCGTGGATAAGACAAAAGGGAGGAAAATTCCGCTAGTAGTGGCAAGAATGGGTAAGAAAAGTCAGGTTTCCAGTTTGGGACTACGTTCTTCAAAGACATCGATTCGATTAATAGACGGCCTCGGCGATTCACTAAAAAACCGCCCTTATAGAGTCATTGTGACATAAATTTTCACTTCCTAACAGTATTCCTGGATGGAATCGGGAATAAGGTTTAGGGATGAGGTTAGAGGCCAAATTTCAGCCCCCCGACATTTGAGATAAAAAATGGCTGTGAGCTTACAGCTACTTCAGGGTAAGCGCATCTTAACAATCCTTGACAAAATGAACTTTATGTGAGTTGCTTACCCTGAAAGCACTTCAGGCATATTTGAGGAGAATTTGCCATCTCAATTGTCAATAGCGTTTGAGATGCGCTCACCTTGTACATCGAAGGAGCTATTTATTATTTACTCAGACTGAGACTCAGGGAGTAACTTAGGTTGAAATAATTGGGAAGGAACAAAACGAAAACCGCTTTGATCTTCTTGACGAATTAATAATCCTTGTTCTTCCATCGATTTAAGTTGGGGCAAGAGAGAAACAAAGGTTATAGCATCAAGTTTATCCAAAGTTTGATCAGAAATATTCTCACTAATGCCACCGGCTTGATGAGCAACGTATAATAAATGACGAAACTGAGGACTTAAATAATCAGTAAAGTCTTTTTGAAGGATTTGCCAAATTGAATCAAAAGCAGTTTCATCAATAATTTCATATTCTGCTGAAGCAGCTTGCCGTAATACTTTTTCACAGATAGTATTCAGTTCTCGAGGAATTCCTTGAGCGTAACCCGTAATTAAATTGATGACTTCTTCTGTGAAAGGATAGGGATCATTTCGCTGTTCGTTTCTGGCACTATTAAGATAATTAATAGCAATGTGACGTAAATCATCTTGACTCATGGGTTCAAGGGGAATATCTTCAGAAAAGATACCAAGGGCTTTTAAAGTTGCTTCTTGAAGCTCGGTAAAGCCTCTTCCTGTCATGATAAATCCTCGATGTTTTCCCATCCGAAATAAATCTAAACTACTTTCTAAAATTGTCTGGACAACAATGGGGTCTTTTTTGTCAAAATCATCAATAGCAATAACAATACGAGAATAAATTTCTTCGGCTCTATCTAATAAACGAATGAGTAAAGGATAGGGATCAGCATTGGCGGTGGGAGTCAGTTGATTAGCAGGGGATTCTTCCTTTTTGCCAAAGGATAAAAAGCCTAATTTAACTTGTCCTTCAGTAGTGGTTTTATTGCGTTGGATGGAATACCCTAAAAGTGTATTAGCAATGTCTTTTGATTCTTGATCACTATCCGCTAAACTATCGGCTACAGCTAATAATAAAGCACGATAAAATTCCGTGGAACTTTCCCCAGGAATGCTACTTAAATAAAGGACTAACATTTTTTCATTTAGTTCCGCTACTTCCTGTTGTAACTGATGAATTAAATTAAAAATTAAGGCAGTTTTACCAATACCCCAAGCTCCCCTAACTAAGATATTACGTCCTTCATAGAGGGTCGGAATAACTATATCTAAAACTTGATCGCGTCCATAAAAAATCTTTGCTAATTTTTCGGGATCATCGGGGGGAGTTGGTCGAAAAGGATTTTCTATAAGTCCCCATTTTTTGAGAGTTGATTGATAACGGCTGAGTCTTGTCATTTTAAGCTGATTGTAGAATTTTTAGTAGATGATTAATTTCCTCTAGTCGTTCTGAATTATTGTTTTCTTGATAATATGTTTGCGCCTCTTTTAAATGACTACAAGCTTGGGAAATCTTGCCAATTTGTATTTCTAGATTGCCCAGTGCAGTTGTCACAGAAGCCACATTATCTTGATCACCTAAACGACGGAATAGACGTAAAGAATCTTTAAAATAAAGTCTTGCCTGTTCGAGCCTACCAGTGCGATGATAGAGACGGGCAAGTTCCAATAAAATTGGAGCCAAACTACTAATATCCTTTTGTTTTTGATAAAGTTGTTGACAATTTTCTGAGTGTTCAATAGCTTCTGTATAATATCCGCCCTCAAATAAAGCTTTTCCTAATTGATAGGAATAGTTAAAATATAAGGTTTTGTCTTCGGTTTTTTCAATAATTTCTCCAGCTTGTTTATAAGAGTTAATTGCTTGTTGAATGTCTGCCACTTTACCAAGAAGTTTAAATCGTTCTCTGAGAGTATTGGCTAAATTATATTGTGTCTCTGCCCAATCTCCTGGAAAGGCTTGACGGGTATAAATTTGTAAGACTTCTTGATAACAGACAATTGCATTTTCGATATTCTCGGCTTTATTCCCTCTAACTCGTTTAATGTAAGCATTACCTAAATTATTTTGTGTTGCTGCCCAATTTTCAGGAAAAGCATCACGGGTATAGACTTCTAAAGACAGGTTGTAAGCAATAATCGCTAACTCTAGATTATCTGCCTTTTCCCCAAGAATGCGCTTAATATAAGCATTACTCAGATTATTTTGTGTTGCTGCCCATTCATAAGGAAAAGCATCACGGGTATAGACTTCTAATGACAGGTTATAAGCAACAATAGCTAACTCTAGATTATCTGCCCTTTCCCCTCTGATGCGATGTCTATAAGCATTCCCCAGATTATTTTGTGTCCTTGCCCATTCATAAGGAAAAGCATCACGGGTATAGACTTCTAAAGACTGGTTATAAGCAACAATAGCTAACTCTAAATTTTCTGCTCTTTCCCCTCTGATACGATCACTATAAGCATTCCCCAGATTATTTTGTGTTGCTGCCCATTCATAAGGAAAAGCATCACGGGTATAGACTTCTAAAGACAGGTTATAAGCAACAATAGCTAACTCTAGATTATCAGCCCTTTCCCCTCTGATGCGTTGACTATAAGCATTCCCCAGATTATTTTGTATCATTGCCCATTCATAAGGAAAAGCATCACGGGTATAGACTTCTAAAGACTGGTTATAAGCAACAATAGCTAACTCTAGATTATCTGCCCTTTCCCCTCTGATGCGATGTCTATAAGCAGTACCCAGATTATTTTGTATCATTGCCCATGTTTGAGGAAAAGCATCACGGGTATAGACTTCTAAAGACTGGTTATAAGCAACAATAGCTAACTCTAGATTATCTGCCCTTTCCCCTCTGATGCGATCACTATAAGCATTACCCAGATTATTTTGTGTTGCTGCCCAATTTTCAGGAAAAGCATCACGGGTATAGACTTCTAAAGACTGGTTTAATGCTGCTATACCTAACTCTAGATTATCTGCCCTTTCCCCTCTGATGCGTTGACTATAAGCAGTACCCAGATTATTTTGTATCATTGCCCATGTTTGAGGAAAAGCATCACGGGTATATACTTCTAAGAGGGTTTGATAGCCTTTAATAGCGATTTCTAGATTATTAGCTCGACTTCCCACGGGAAACTCTTGAAGTTTATTACATAAATCTCCAATCACCTTGGCAATACCCGCCACTTCTTCTGGTTTCCTTTGAGAAAACACATTTCTAGCCAATTGTTGCAACAGTTGGGCAAAAGTATCATCTAACAGATGTTGGCGGCGTTGTAGGATAGGATAAACCACCGTAGGATCGCTATTACTCTCCCATTCTGCTTGTAAGACTTCTGATAAAAACTTCTGATATTCCTCTATACTTCCCGCTTGAGGGTTGAGAAACTGCCCCAATTGTTGCACCATATCGCGTAACCAAGCAGCAGGGTGATTATTTCCCTGTTCTTCTAACCCCGTTGCATAGTTTTCCATCACCTGCAAAAATTGGGGGTCAATCAATTCCTGATTAGCTTGCAGAATATTATTGAGTTCCTCATCATCGGCACGAGCAAGCAACTGTTCAATTAAATTCACATAAGCTTGAGCGCGTTGTTCCTTCATTGCTTTGATTGTGATTGATGTGATGGACGATGATTTTTTCGACAGACCGACCCTATGAATATACTAATAAAAAAAGGTGGGATTTAACCCACCTTGATAACTTAGGATTTTTGGCTGAAATAGGCCTCTAGCGCCTCATTGATGATTTGATTCATCGGCCGTTTTTCCGCTTCCGAAGCTTCCTTGAGACGGACAAACATTTCATCGGGGACGCTGACACGGTTTTGATTTTTACGCACGCGTTTGGGTTTTGATTCAGTGGTAGTAGTTTCGGTCATTTTAGGTGTGTAGGTGGCTGAAAATGCTTGTAAAGCAGGGAAATTGACTCGGTGACAGAATTCTCCGAAGGTTTCGTTATTTTGTTGATCCTGTTGGAAGTAAACGAAAATCGGTTCTAAGACCTTTTCTAGATCATCGATCGCCATTTTATCCAAATAGGGGCGCGCTAGTCGAGTTTGATCGGCCGTTCCCCCTAACCAGAGTTGGTAGGAATTGGGAGCGCTACCCACAAATCCTAATTCTGCCATATAGGGACGCGCGCAGCCATTGGGACATCCTGTCATGCGGATGACAAATTCCTCTTTGGTTAATCCTAAGCGATTAAGCAGAGTGCGAATGCGTTCAATCACGCTGGGTAAAATTCTTTCTGACTCAGTAATCGCTAATCCACAGGTGGGCCAAGCGGGACAGGCCATGGAATAACGGGTTAAAGGGTCAATTTCGGCGGGATTGGTGATAATTCCCTGTTCTTTCAGGATCGATTCCACGGCTTCCTGATCCTTGGGTTCAATTTCGTAGAGAATGATATTATGGTTAGCCGTCAAGCGCATGGGCAACTGAAAACGCTCGATAATCACTTTTAAGGCGGTTTTTAGCTGAAAACTGCCCTCATTTTTGACCCGGCCATTTTCTACATGAAGACCATAAAATAATTTTCCGTCTCCCTGTTCATTCCATCCCAAAAAGTCTTGATATTTCCAATCGGGGAGGGGTTGGTAGGGTGCGATTTTTTGGCCGAAATAACCCTCAACAGTGCTGCGGAATTTTTCTACTCCCCATTCTTCGAGGATATATTTCATTCTGGCATGACGACGATCGCCGCGATCTCCGTAATCCCTTTGGGTTGCCACGATCGCTTTTACCAGATCGTACACCTCTTCTTTGTCCACATAACCGATCGCATCGGCCATTCTGGGGAAAGTTTCCTCCTTATTGTGGGTCCTTCCCAGTCCACCCCCCGCAAGGATGTTAAAACCCTGTAATTCCCCGTTTGCGTCGGTAATCACCACCAAACCGAGGTCATTGGTGTAGATATCGATGGAGTTGTCTCCCGGCACAGTGACACCGATCTTGAACTTACGGGGCATATAATGTTGACCGTAGATCGGTTCGATGGGATCATTTTTGTTAATGCCATTTGTATCTTTTTGTCTCGATGCCTTGACTTCTGGTGCTTCTTCTGCACTGATCACTTTTTCGCCATCGAGCCAAATTTCGTAGTAGGCTCCAGTTTGGGGAGTGAGCAAATCGGCGATATTATTGGCATATTCCCAAGCATAGCCGTATTCGGGGCGATTTTTGTAGGGGGCTGGCGGTGCGGTGACATTGCGATTAACATCACCACAGGCCGCTAAAGTGGATCCCATACTGCGGATAATTTCCCCGAGGGTTGCTTTGAGATTTTTCTTTAAAATGCCGTGTAATTGGAAGCCTTGGCGGGTTGTCACCCGTAAAGTGCCGTTACCATAGCGATCGGACAAACTATCGAGGGTAAGATATAGTTGCGCGGGAATAAAACCCCCCGGACTGCGGGTACGCAACATCATTTGATAGTCTTTTTCTTGACCTTTGGCTCTATTGTCGCGATTATCCTGTTGATAGGAACCGTGAAATTTAAGGATCTGCACCGCCGCATCGGTAAAATGGGTTGTATCTTCGAGGAGTTCACTGGCCAAAGGTTCTCGTAGATAATTACTGTGTTCTTTGATACCTTCGACTTTAGAAACCTTGGCGGTAGGAGAAATAGGAGTTGTAACCATCGTCTAACAGCACGATAACCTGTGGATAGGTCTTAGGAATAGGAATTTAGACAAGCTCGATCGATCCTAAGAAGTTTTACTAACATGATCTCTAGAGTTCGTTCCAGACTCTGAGGTTAACAGTAGCGATCGAGACATCAATTCTATCTTAGCTTCTTACCGTCCCCCGCGAACGCCACCCACCGATCAACTTTTTATGACCAATTCTCCCAACATTAAAACGGTTATTAGTCAAGAACCCTACATTATTCTTAACAATCAGGGAGAAATTCTCCCTTCTATTAATCTGAGTCGTCCTAATTATAAATTGGGGCGGGATGGTCAACAGGTGGATTTAGTTGTTCCCCAACACTGGACGCTGGTGAGTCGAGTACAAGCTTGTTTTCGTCGTCAGGGAAATGATTACTATATCCACGATGGAGACGGGACTAATCCTAGTTCCAATAAACTTTTTATCAACAATCGCGTGATTACTCCCAAAGAGGGCTATCTTTTACGAAATGGAGATGAGATTAATATCGGTCAAGATGTCAAAAATTGGGTCAAGATCACCTATTATCATCCTAACCAACCGGTAAAAAGCCCACCTTTAGCTTTTAAATCGGTTTCCCTAGGCAATCGCAGTGTAGTTTTAGGACGAGATAATACCGCGACTGTGGTTTTAGACGCGCCGACAATTTCCCGACAACACGCAATTATCGACAGCGATAACCAAAATCGTTATATTCTCTACGACAAAAGCACCAATGGAGTCTTTATCGACGGAGAAAAAGTATCGGGTAGTGCCATTTTAACTAACGGTTGTACAGTGAGAATCGGTCCCTATAGTTTTCGGCTGCAGGGAGATGAATTAGTTTTATTAGATACAGGGGATAATATCCGTCTAGATGCCGAAAATATCGTCAGGATGGTGCGGGATAAAAAGAAACAACCCTTGATAATTCTCAATCATATCTCCTTACCGATCGAACCGAGTCAATTAGTGGCGATTGTTGGGGGAAGTGGTGCGGGAAAATCGACTTTCTTAAAGACTTTATTGGGAATTGAACCCACCACCTCGGGAACTGTTTATCTGAATGGGGAAGAGCTGCGCCAGAATTTTAATATCTATCGCACCCAAATCGGTTATGTTCCCCAATACGATATCGTCCACAGGGATTTAACCGTGGGAGAAGTGTTATATTACGCTTCTAAATTAAGGCTACCTCCCGATCTTAATTGCCAAGAAGTGATCGAGAAAACCCTGCAGCAGGTGGAGTTATTAGAAAGAAGAAATACTTTAGTCAAAGACTTAAGCGGTGGTCAATTAAAAAGGGTGAGTATTGCGGTAGAATTATTAGCTAATCCCAAATTATTCTTTTTAGATGAACCCACTTCGGGATTAGACCCCGGTTTAGATAAAAAGATGATGGAATTGCTGGCAAAATTGGCCAAAGAAGGCAGAACAATTCTCCTAGTCACCCATGCTACTAATAATATCAATCTCTGCGATCAATTAGTTTTCCTCGGTCAAGGAGGCAATTTATGTTATTTTGGTTCTCCGGGGGAGGCCTTAAATTTTTTCTCTTTACCTCAGGGGGATTTTGCCGATATTTATATTCATCTAGAAACTAGGGAAAAAGTTGAGCAAGAATGCCAACGTTTTCAACAATCCGACTACTACAAAAATAATATTGAAGCAAGAATCGGTAAAATATTTCAGCAAAATCATAGTAGGCCGCAACAGGTTCAACAATCTTTTTGGACACAACTACAGGTTTTATGTCAACGCTATAGCAAGTTAATTATCCGTGATCAATTTAGTTTAATTTTATACCTATTAACCGCCCCGATCGGAATTTTCTTAATGGCCATGATTTTACGGGACAAAGATCCTTTATTTTTGGGAGATAATGCTACGCGTGAAGATGCTATCGAATCGGCAACTTTAGCCTTAAAAACTCTCTTTGTGTTTACCTGCGCGGAATTGTGGGTAGGTTTTGCCTGTTCCCTACAGGAAATTGTCAAAGAATCAGCAATTTATCAGCGAGAAAGATTAGTTAATCTGGGATTATTACCCTATTTATTCTCAAAAATTCTGGTTTTAGCAGCCTTAGCTTTTCTGCAAACAATTGTAATTACCTGCGTGATATTTTGGGGATTTGCTGACCCGCAACCGGAATTAATGACCTGGTTAATTGGCTGTTTTATTACCACATTTTTAACTATATTTGCGGCGATTAATCTCGGTTTATTAATTTCTGCTGGGGTTAATAACATCACCCAAGCAAATAGCGCCTTACCTTTAATTTTAATTCCTCAGATTATCTTTGCTGGGGTATTATTTAGCTTAGAAGGTCTGGGGAAATATCTATCATGGTTGATGATTAGTCGCTGGTCGATTGGTGCCTACGGGGTATTAGTAGAGGTGGAAGATATGATTGCACAAGCAAAAAATCTTAATATCCCTTTACCCTTTGAGGATACCAATCAAGTTTATCAATTATCTATCAATAATTTGTTATTGAATTGGGGAGTATTAATTCTTCATTCCCTTATTTATTTTCTCCTTACCTATTGGTTGCAAAAAAGAAAAGATATTTTATGATCTGAATTATGAATGATAACTGATAACTGATAACTGATAACTAACCCTACTTAGGGTCTGCTGAAAAAGTTTTTCGGTGGGGGTTGGGGGATGGGGGATGGGGGATGGGGGATGGGTTTTACCGATTTTCAGGTGGTCAACTACCTAATTTTCAGGGAAAAAGTACCTGAATTTTCCCCCTGATCACTCCCATGCCTGGTACTTTTTGATTGACAAA
>NZ_JADBSA010000198.1:0-14131 GCF_020246945.1 Microcystis sp. M113S1
AAGGCCGAATTTGAAGTCTTTTCTGAACGAAACCCCTTACTATCTGTTGTCAAGGTTCAGTTTTTAGCTTGGTTATCGCTCTTTCCATTGTAGCTTAAAGCCGTCCTAAAAGGACGGGGTTTTAACCCAAATTTTCGATAACTCGAAAGAGTCGCGGGATTCCGTGGGGGTGATACTGGAAGTGAAGAAACCCAGCAATAAAAGCGAGATGCTGCGGAGAGACAAACTCAACTGTAAAGCATTACAGGAATTACTCCTCTACTTCCTACGGGAAAGAATAACCGAGAAAAACCTAGAGATAAAACACCTGATTGCAACCAATATATATGAGTGGTTTATCTTTGACGGGAATATCTTCGAGAGACTATTCGCGCAAAATCAGGAACTTGTCAGACAGTTTAATGACTTTGAGACGGGGAGACTAACGGGAAAAACCACCGACTTCTTCTATAAACAGATAGGAGAACCTTTTCTTGACTCAATACTGAATTCCCTGACATACACCTATTTTGACTTGCGGGAATACTCCCAAACCATCGGGGAGGATGAACATCAGCTAATCAGTCTCTATAAAATCTTTTCTCCCGAACACCTCTTAAAACTCCCCTTTGCGAACGATAGCAACAGTCTCGACAAGAACTTTTATAGTGAGTTGCTGCATATCATCGGGTTGACAGAGATAAAAGAGGGAGGGAAAAAACTCATCCAACGTCTGCAACCAGCAGCGCGTCAACCCGGTTCGCTGCTAGAGAACGCTATCAGTCAAGTGGACAGTTTAGATAAAATCTCTCGTTTACCCAATCCCGAAGAATTTGGGGAGACGGAGGAGGAGAGACTATTTAATATCGGTTTAGAGTTGGGGATAACCTGGATAAATAGAATCCTGTTCCTGAAGCTATTGGAAGCGCAGATAATTAGGTATCATCGGGGGGATAAATCCCTAGGGTTTCTCAATTTAAGCAAAATTGCCGACTATGACGACTTAAATCGGTTATTTTTCAGCGTCTTGGCAAAAAAACAGTCAGAAAGAAGCAAAGACATCCAGAATATCTATACTCAGGTTCCCTATCTCAACAGTTCTCTGTTTGAACCGACGGAATTAGAACAATCAACGATAGTTATCAGTAACCTGCGTTCGGAGAACTTAGAGATTTTTGTGGGAACAGTCTTAAAGGATAGTCAGGGGAAAAAGCGAACAGGAGAAATTAACGCTTTAGCATACCTATTCGAGTTTCTCAATGCCTACGATTTTAGCAGCGAAGGTGGGGAAGCGATACAGGAGGATAATAAGACTCTTATCAATGCGTCGGTGTTGGGATTAATCTTTGAGAAAATCAACGGGTATAAGGATGGTTCCTTTTTCACCCCCGGTTTTATCACTATGTATATGTGTCGGGAAACGATTCGACGCGCAGTGATAGAGAAATTTAACCAGAGTCAGGGATGGGATTGTCAGACTATTGAGGATGTGTATAACCGCATCAAAGATAAAACGGCAGCCAATGCTATTATCAATAGTCTCAAAATTTGTGATCCTGCGGTAGGTTCGGGACATTTTCTCGTCTCTGCTTTGAATGAGATAATCGCGATTAAGAGTGAACTACAGATTTTAGTGGATAAAGAGGGTAAAACTCTCAGGGATTATCGGGTTGAGGTGGTGAATGATGAGTTAATCGTCACCGATGATGACGGGAATATATTTGAATATAATCCCCGCAACCGAGAAAGTCAGCGCGTACAGGAGACTTTATTTCAGGAAAAACAGCGTCTGATTGAAGGGTGTCTCTTTGGAGTGGATATAAATCCCAACTCGGTGAAAATCTGTCGGTTGCGTTTATGGATTGAGTTGCTCAAGAATGCTTACTACAAAGCAGATAATGAGTTAGAGACGCTACCGAATATCGATATTAATATCAAGGTGGGTAATTCTCTGATTAGTCGGTTTGGGTTATCCAATGATTTACAAGTCTTTTCCCGCAAAAGTCGTTTAAGTATCGAGAGTTATAAGGATGCGGTGAGAGTCTATCGCAACGCGGAAGATAAGTCGCAAAAGCGCGAGATGGAGAGATTGATAAGTGAGATTAAGAGTAGTTTCCGTCAGACTTTACAGGGAGATAATCCCCAGAAAAAGCGCTTGCGCGGTTTGGAAGCGTATTTATATAGTCTAGAGAATCAAATTTTGTTATTTGAGGAGTCAGCTAAGGAAAAGAAAGCGCGGGAAAAGGAGATTAGTCAGTTAAGGAATGAGATTGATAAGTTACGTCTGGAAATCGAGGAGATTGAGAGTGGTAAGATTTATCATCATGCTTTTGAATGGCGCTTTGAGTTCCCCGAAGTTCTAGATGATAAGGGTAATTTTATCGGTTTTGATGTGGTGATTGGTAATCCTCCTTATATCCGACAGGAGGAAATTAAAAGTATTAAATCTATCTTGCAGAAAAGTTATCAATCCTATACAGGAGTCGCTGATTTATTCGTCTATTTTTATGAAAGGGGTTTACAGATACTCAAAAGTCAAGGTTATTTAACTTATATTTCCTCAAATAAGTATTTTCGTGCGGGATACGGAGAAAAATTAAGACAACTTCTCACCAATTCGACGACAATTTTAAATTTAGTTGACTTTGGGGATTTTCCTGTCTTTGAAGAAGCTACTGCTTATCCCAGTATTATCGCTTTAAGTAAAGATAAATGGGATGGCAATCAGTTTAAAGCTTTAGCTTGGGATAAACACAGAGATCAAAATATCACCCAGTTTGCCACAATTCTAGAAAAAGATTATCTTACCATCACTCAAGCTAATTTATCTGCTGATGGTTGGAAATTAGAATCTTCACAAACTTTAGATTTATTGGCTAAATTGCAAAAAGTCGGTACTCCTTTGGGAGAATATGTAAAAGGTAGATTGTATCGGGGAATAATAACAGGTTTAAATGAAGCTTTTGTGATTGATAGTACCACCCGCAATCAATTAATTGCTGAACATCCCTCCTCTGCTGAAGTTATTAAACCTTTTCTACGGGGACGAGATGTAAAAAGATGGCGAATAGATTTCGCTGAACAGTATTTAATTAAAATTGAGTCATCGGAAAATAAAACTCATCCTTGGTCAGATAAAGGTAAAATAGAAGCAGAAGCAATCTTTTCTCAAACCTATCCCGCAATTTATGCCAGATTCCAAAAGTTTCGAGATAAACTAATCAAAAGAGATGATCAAGGTCGCTTTTTTTGGGAATTGCGTTCCTGTAAATATTGGCAAGAATTTGAACAACCGAAAATTATTATTCCTGCTATCGTCAATAATGTTGAATATACCCTAGATTTATCTGGATATTATAGCAATGATAAAACTTCAATCTGTATAACTGATAATCCTTATTACCTGTTAGCTATTTTAAATTCTTCACTAATGTGGTGGTTTATTCAACAGATAGCATCATCTAAACAAGGAGGTTTTTTTGAATTTAAACCGATGTATGTTTCTCAAATTCCCATTCCTAATCTAACAGAATATCAAAAAGAATCTTTAGAAAAATTGGTCAAAAAATGTCTTGATTACAAAAAAAGCGATCCTAAAGCGGACACAAGCGAATTAGAAAAAGAGATTGATAACTTAGTTTACAAACTTTATCAACTAAGATATAATGAAGTAAAAATAATTGATCCAGACTTTCCACTAACAGAGGAAGAATATGAAGGAATTAAAATAGAGTAGTAGGGAAAACAAAATGAAAACAAGAATAAAAAACTCTGTATCTAGTGTGGTTTTTATTTATTCAGGGAAGGGGAATCTGCATCACAGATATATTCGCCAAGAATATCACCAATACAAATATAATGATCAAACCAAAATATCCATTTATCTGTGGTTATGCTGTTGCAGTTTATGGACATCCATGCTATAATAAAGATATTGATGTTTGGATTGAAATAAGCCTGTGATATAAAAAAAGGCAGCAAAAAATACAATAGGAGCCAACCCATGTCAGAGCGAGAACAACTAATTAAAGAACTCGAGCAATCCCCAGATTTTTTAGTTCACGAAGTTTTAAACTTCCTGTTATTCATCAAAGCTCGCACTGCTGAAATTTCCCAACAAGAATCTCTTAAAAAAACTCAAGAATCGAATACTCCAGAGTTTTTAAGCTTCATCGATCAAATAAATTCTGAAACACCAAAAACTAAAAAACTACGTCCATTTGGTTTGTGTGCGGGAGAATTTGTTGTTCCCGAAGACTTTGATGCACCACTCCAGGAAGAAATTTTAAATGCCTTTGAAGGAAAATGAAAATTTTACTAGACACACATATTTTTTTATGGTTTATCAGTGGAGATCAACGACTTCCCACAGATATGCAAGCAATGATTCAAGACCTAGATAACGAAATTTATCTAAGTGTTGTGTCAACTTGGGAAGCAATTGTTAAATATCAGTTAGGTAAATTACCATTACCAGAATCACCTGCAACCTATTTCCCGAGACACTGTGATCGGCATCAAATTCTGAATCTTGACCTCGATCAAGCTAGTGTAAGTCAACTAGCTAATCTTCCATCTTTACATCGTGATCCTTTTGACAGAATGCTGATTTGTCAAGCCTTACAAAACGATATGGCGATCGCAACAGTAGATGGAGCCGTTAAAGCTTATCCAATCAATTTACTTGAACCATGATCAACTTATAAAAAAAGCGATTGATCACTTAGTTTATAAACTTTATCAACTCACCTATATCCAGAATATAAAGCCATTAAAATAGAGTAGTGTATTAGGGAAAACAAAATGAAAACAATAGCAGGATTAGATCGCATTACCTTTGACCCTAAAATTATGGCAGGTCAAGCTTGTATTCGTGGAATGCGGATACCCGTATCAGTGATCATTAACCTCATCGCCAATGGCTTATCAACAGCTGAGATAATTGAAGACTATCCCTATCTCGAACCAGAAGACATCCAACAAGCTTTAAGATATGCAGCTTGGCTAACCCAAGAGCGCGTCATCCTTTGGCAAAACACCCAAGCAGTATGAAGTTTTTAGGTGATATGAGTATCTCTCCCCGCACAATTGCACTTTTGAGAGAACAAGGCTATGACGCAATCCACCTGATTGAAGAAAACCTAGAAAAGATGACAGACCAAAATATTTTAGACAAAGCTCGTCAAGAAGAAAGAATATTACTTACAGTAGATTTAGACTTTGCTCAACTATTAGCAATTAGTGGCGACAGCTTACCCAGTGTTATTTTATTTCGTCTAGGGAATGTAAGCCGAGAAGTTGTGAACCGTCGCTTGTTAGCCATCTTAAATGACTATGCCACAGAACTTACTAATGGTCTAATCATCTCTGTAACTGATGTTTCAATTCGACTTAGGCACTTACCCATTCAACCATGAAAATTTTACTAAAAACACATATTTTTTATGGTTTATCAGTGGAGATAAACGACAATGACAGAGGAAGAATATGAAGCAATTAAAATAGAGTATTAGGGAAAACAAAATGAAAACAAGAATAAAAAACTCTTGATCTGGTGTAGTTTTTATTATGGTTAGTTCCCTGACATAAGCTAAATGAAATTAAACAACAAATTGATTAACATCTCAATCAAAAAAAATGAAAGCAGTTAAAGCAATGGCAACCATTAACGAACAAGGACAAATCACCCTAGATAGTCCGCTAATGAATAACAAAAATAGTCGAGTAGAAATTATCATCCTCATCCCAGAATTAGCAATTGAGAAAACATTAAATGTATGTGGTGGTGATGCTTGTATCCGTAATACCAGAATCCCGGTTTGGCTATTAGTCAGCTACCAACAACAAGGACTGAGCGACGCAAAAATATTAGAAGCATATCCCACCCTAAACGCGGTTGATCTGGCAAATGCTTGGAGATATGCCGAAAATCATCCCCAAGAAATTGCCAAAGCAATCCTGGAAAACGAGGCTGATTAGACAATGGTAAAACTCTATGCAGATGAGCAATTTCCCTTACCTGTTATCAGAATTTTGCGTTCCTTAGGATATGACATCTTGACAGTACAAGAGGCAGGAAAAGCAGAGCAAAAAATTCCAGATTCTGAAGTTCTGCACTATGCAATTAGCCTTAATCGAGCCGTATTAACTATGAATCGCCGAGATTTTATTCGTTTACACGCTCAAACATCTCAACATCAAGGCATTGTGATTTGTAGAAGTAGCATTAACTGGGAAAAAATTGCCCAAGCTATAGACAATCATCTTTCTCAATTTGAAACTATAGAAGGACAACTGATTAGAATTAAATTACCTAACATAAGCTGAATAAGAAAACGATGAAAACCACCAACTCACTACTACATCGAATTACTCACACTGCTGGACAATGTGGCGGTCGTCCTTGTATTCGTGGAATGCGAATCCGCGTCACAGACATATTAGAAATGCTGGCTGAAAACGTCAGCATCACTGAAATTTTAGAAGACTTTCCCGATTTAGAACTAGCCGACATTCAAGCTTGTCTAATCTTTGCCGCACGTCGTACAGACTTTCCCAGACTAAAGAATCTCAACCAAAATGCTTGACAAAAGCCAAGACTTGACTTATACTTTTTATATAATGGGAATCCGTGCCTAAATATATATAGGGGTTTTCAGAGAAATTAACGAGCGTTTGCGGCAAGGATTAAAGCTGGTTTGGTTAGGCTAACTTTATCAGGCCCTTTGAGGAGAGAAAAGTTATGGCTGAGTCGAAAAGCTGGGATTTTCAGAGATTTTGGCAAACTCTAGACTATTTTGATAGTATTCCCCTGTGGAGTTGTCTGCAAAAGCGGCTCGGTTTCGGGGAAGATAAAAAAAATCAGCTAACAAATGAGCAAGGGATGAAGACTATATTAGTCATTGGTGGGGAAAATGCGATCGGTAGAAAAGTAATCACTCAACTACAGCAGCAAAACTATCAAATTCGCGCTTTAGTCGATAATATTGATGATGCACGTCAATTATTCGGCGAAAATGTCGATTTATTTGCTCTGCAAACCCCGCAATTATTCACAGGGATTGAGAGAATTATCTACTGTCAAGGGGAGAATAACCGCCATAGTTTAGCTAATTTACTCGATTTATTGAAAAATGCCGGGATAACCGCCGAAAAAACCCTCTTTGACTTTAGCAATCCCAGCAGTGATATAAAAGAAATCTGGGGTGCGGTGGATGATGTGGTAATGGGAGGAGTGAGTGAGAGTCAGATAACCCTGACTGGAGGACGAGCGCTCTTTTCCGGTATCGTTAGAACTGAAAATAACGGCGGTTTTGCCTCAGTTCGTACCAGAAACCTGAATCCTCCCCTAAATTTATCTAACTACGAGGGAATAGAATTACAGGTAGAAGGGGACGGAAAACGCTATAAATTAATTCTGCGCTGTGAAGGACGTTGGGATGGCATCGGTTACTGTTATTCTTTTGATACACTTGATCGCACCTGGCAAAGTATTTCTATTCCTTTTGGCGATTTAATCCCGGTAGTGCGGGCCAAAACGATGAGAGATGCAGCACCCTTTGATAGCAGTAACGTCTATGCTTTGCAGTTAATGCAGAGTAAATTCGAGTACGATGGGGCCATAAATCCCCGTTTCTCCCCGGGGTTATTTGCTTTAGAAATTGTCACAATTAAAGCCTACGGTGGCAAAAACCGCTTAATTATCGTTAAAGAAGGAGAAATCGCCGAAAAAAGCCTTTTAGATGCTAGTGGTTATCCCTACGAAGCGATCGATTCTGCCCAGATTTTCGCTAAACTTAATTAATTTAAATAAGCTTGCATCTCAAGTTAAACTACAGAACATCGGGTTAAGATCATGACTATCGGGAGCATAATTAAGGAGGTATGTTCATGAGTGAACAGAATCCCTACGAACAACTTGGGGTTACTGAAGAATCCTCTTTTGAAGAAATTCAAGAGGCCAAACAAAGACTGGTGCAACAGTATCAAAATGATAGCAAAATTGTCGAATTGATCGAGTCGGCCTACGATTCCGTCCTCATGGATCGACTGCGGATGCGACAGGAGGGTAGAATTAAAGTTCCCGATCGCATTCGTTTTCCCGAACGTCTGACGATTCCGGTGGAAAGTAAACCGGTTACTAGCAGTAAATCTCCTCACTGGTGGCAAAGCTTAATCGATACACCTTCTGCACGGGATATCGGCGTACCAGCAGTGATTTACGCTTGTTTAGGAGCAATAACGCTGTTAGTTCCCGATCCCAGTGGCTCCCTTTTACCGCTGCTCTTAGCTTTTGGCGTTTTCGTTAATATCTATTTTTTCAACCGCAAGGAAAACCGTTTTGGCCGCGCCTTACTATTCACTCTCGCTGGTTTAGTGCTAGGAGTCGCTCTGGGAGCGGGATTAGCCAGTTTAGCGGCCAAGGCTGATTTGAATATCTTCGGCGATCGCCCAATTTATGCGCTCGTCACTTTTCTGATCTTTTGGGTGATTAGTAGTTTTTTCCGTTAACCAATCGCTCGTAGGGAGCCTAAGATCACGTCCACTGCTTCCCCAAGGTTATTGACGATATAATCAGGCTCGTAGCTCTCTAAACGGGAACGGCTGCGAATCCCGGATAATACGCCAATAACCTTAATATTTTGGCTCTTAGCGGCGGCAATATCCGCTTCCGTATCCCCCACCATCCAAGTATCGGCAGCCGCCGGCAGTTCCTTAGCGGCCTTAGCCATAAGCAGGGTTTTGTCGCGCACGTCGTTGGTTTTGGTGTAATTATTATTTAGACAATAACGACGATTAGCGGCGAAAAAACGACCGATATCGTGGCGATTAAAGGCATGATCTAGCTCGGATACCCGCCGCATCGTCATCACGACTAAATCGATCTTTAACTCTTGGATTTTCTGGAGAGTTTCCAAAGAACCAACCACCGGGCGATCGTGGACAAGATAGGGTAAAGTATGAACAGTTTGACGACGAAGATGGGCAAATTTACGCGCTTGATCTTCATCTAATCCTGACATTTCCCCGATACGCTTCTCAGAAACCTGATCCCGTTTTAACTGCCAAAATTCCGCTTTCGATAATTCTCCGATAATTTGACCTTTATAGGCGGTTTTCTGTAAACAGTCTTGATAAACTTGGTAATATCGCTCCGATACGTCCATTATCGGCCCGTCAAAGTCGCTAATTAGTCTCAACATCGTTCTAATACTTCTCGCTTTATTAATTTTTATATACAAGTTACCCTAGAGTCTTGACAATGACAAGAGTTTTGTCAGGAAAAAAATTAGGGATGAGGGAAGTGGGGTGTGGGGTGTGGGGGGAAATAGGGAAATGGGGAAGTGGGGAAGTGGGGAAGTGGGGAATTTCAACTAAAAACCCCAACATCCCAACCCCTAAAACCCTAAAACCCTAAAACCCCAACCCCTCACTGATTACTGATTACTGTTTACTGATTACTGATTACTGATCACTGATCACTGATTACTGATTACTGATTACTGATCACTGATGCTTCCCCTTCCCTAGTCTGGACGGTTAGCTTAAAATAAATGTAAGGATATGTAAACTTTCGTAACTATCTCGCCAATTGGCTAACTAATGATCCCAACAACTTCTTTATTCGCACCCGTTGACGATGATCTCCGTCTTTTGACCGATAACTTAAAAAACCTCGTCGGCGCTCGTCATCCCATTTTAGCGGCGGCAGCAGAACATTTGTTCGAGGCCGGTGGTAAACGCGTTCGACCGGCGATCGTGTTGTTAGTGTCTCGCGCTACCATGTTAGACCGGGATATCACTCCCCGTCATCGTCGATTAGCGGAAATCACGGAGATGATCCACACTGCCAGTCTCGTCCATGATGATGTGGTAGATGAGGCGGAATTGCGGCGCAGTGTTCCCACCGTTAACAGTTTATTTGACAATCGCGTGGCGGTTTTAGCGGGGGATTTTCTTTTCGCTCAATCCTCTTGGTATCTAGCAAATTTAGATAATTTAGAAGTGGTAAAATTGCTCTCAGAAGTGATTCGCGATTTTGCTGAAGGGGAAATTCAACAGGGAATTAATCGCTTTGACACCAGTATCTCCTTGGCAGCTTATCTAGAAAAAAGTTACTACAAAACTGCTTCTTTAATTGCCAACAGTGCCAAAGCGGCCGGGGTATTAAGCGAGCAATCGGCTGAAGTTAATCATCATTTATATAATTATGGTCGCGATTTAGGATTAGCTTTTCAAATCGTCGATGATATTCTCGATTTTACCTCCCCCACGGAAGTATTAGGAAAACCCTCTGGCTCCGATTTGATCAGTGGTAATATCACCGCTCCCGCTCTCTTTGCCATGGAGGAAAATCCCTATATAGAAGTGTTAATCGAACGGGAATTTAGTCAGGAAGGAGACATCGAAAAAGCTCTTGATTTTATTCACTCTAGCCAAGGTATTCCTCGCTCAAAAGAATTAGCCAATCAGTATGGTCAAAGTGCCTTAAAACACCTTGACTGTTTAGCTTCTTCTCCCTCAAAAGATGTGTTAATCGAGCTAGTAGATTACGTTTTGAGCCGAATTTATTAGGGAATAATAGTTCTCGCTGTAGCAATAGTCCAAGCATCAACTAATAATAAAAATAGGGTGAGAATAAAAAGAATTCCATACATCCAAGGCTGAGAAAGGGGGCGAATATCAGTCATATCCAAGTTAGTTTTTTCCTCGATTATTTTGACCATGCGATTAAATCCCACCACTCGCATCGGCAATAAATAGGCTTTTTCTGAGGAGCGATCAAGGAAATAATAAACTAAACCACCCTGTCCTGTACTGCGACATTTAAGTTCTTTTATATCTGTCCAATTTAACCACCAACCAGAGCGAAGAAAAGCGGGAAACCATTGGGGATAGGTAACTTGTATTCCTGTTTCTGATAAAATGACTCTTTCACTTAAAGCTCCGTATAAAGCGATTAATCCTAAGCTAATTCCTACCCAGAGAAAATTGGGACTAACGGGGGAATTAGTGACTTTTGCTAAAAAGGGTAAAGGGATGGTTAACGCCACATATAAACTTAATAAAGTTACCCGAATTATTGGTGATATCCGAAAAATTATTGTCTCGTTCATTTGATAACCTTAATCAGTAAACAGTAAACAGTAAACAGTAATCAGTAAACAGTAATCAGTAATCAGTAATCAGTGAAAAGAAGGCTCCGAACTTGCCACCTAATAAGCTGTTGACTATCTAAATTACTCGTTGAGACTGCACCAGAGTTGGGAGCAGGGAGCAGGGAGAGGAAGTTTGAGCATTTGTACTAAAATCTCCAATAGGCAGTTTAAATTCAGTACAGCTTACTTTACACTTTAATACTTAATACTGTTCACTGAAAACTGATAACTGATAACTGATAACTGATAACTGATAACTGAACTTGGAACCGCCATTATACAAAGAAATGTCATGTTTTAATAATACGCGACGGAGATTTGCACCTCGATCGCAGGTGATTGTTTGACCGTAAACTGTTATTCTAGGCATTAGGGGCGTGATTTTAAGTCGCTACAGTTATTTATTAATTAATATTAACATCTATTGACTATTTCTATGAACAATGGTAAGCGCATTTGGGTCTATGACACTACTCTCCGGGATGGGGCCCAGCGAGAAGGTATTTCCCTCTCCCTAGAAGATAAAATTAAAATCGCTAGGGAATTAGATCGGATGGGTATGCCTTTTATCGAAGGCGGTTGGCCTGGCGCAAACCCTAGAGACGGTCAATTTTTCTGGAAACTGCACGAAGAACCCCTAGAACAAGCGGAATTAGTCGCTTTTTGTTCCACGCGTCGCCCCCATATCGAGGCCCGGGAAGATCGGATGTTAACCGCCATTCTCGCCGCTAGAACCCGTTGGGTGACAATTTTCGGCAAATCTTGGGATCTGCACGTCACAGAGGGCTTAAAAACCAGTCTGGAGGAGAATTTAGCCATGATAGGAGATACGATCCAGTATCTACGCTGTCAGGGAAAACGAGTCATTTATGATGCCGAACATTGGTTTGATGGTTACAAAAATAACCCCGAATACGCCCTTTTAACCCTGAAAACCGCCAGGGCTGCCGGGGCCGAATGGTTAGTTTTCTGTGATACCAACGGTGGCACTTTACCCCAAGAAATCGCCCCTATTGTGGAGAAAGTGCGGGAGAAATTGGGCATCGATCCCGATGAGGAAAATGCGCCTCAATTAGGCATCCATGCTCATAATGACGCAGGAACCGCCGTAGCTAACTCTTTAGCGGCAGTTAACGAGGGCGCACGCATGATTCAAGGCACAATTAACGGTTATGGGGAACGCTGCGGCAATGCCAATTTATGTACTTTAATTGCCAATCTTCAGTTAAAAATGGGATTTTCTTGCCTAGAAGAAAATCAATTAGGCCGATTGACGGGAACTAGCCGAAAAATCAGCGAAATGGTCAATTTAGCGCCGGATGATCATGCTCCCTTCGTCGGACGTTCCGCTTTTGCCCATAAAGGCGGAATTCACGTTTCTGCGGTGGCGAAAAATCCCCTCACCTACGAACATATTAACCCGGAAGCGATCGGGAATCAGCGCCGCATCGTCATTTCTGACCAATCGGGATTAAGTAATGTGTTAGCGAAAGCGCGCAGTTTTGGCATCGATTTAAATAAAGATGATCCCACCTGTCGGCAAATTTTGGAACGTTTAAAAATCTTGGAAAGTGAGGGTTATCAATTTGAGGCAGCCGAAGCTAGTTTTGAGTTATTAATGCGGGAAGCTTTGGCACAGAGAAGCCACCTTTTTGAATTAAAAGGATTCCAAGTGTATTGTGATATGCTGCGGGATAGTGGTAATGCGATCGCGACAATTAAAGTACGGGTAAAAGAGGAAGATTTATTAGAAGTGGCCGAAGGTAACGGGCCGGTGGCCGCTTTAGATCTGGCTTTAAGAAAGGCTTTAGTCAAATTCTATCCTGAAATCGCTAACTTTCACCTGACCGATTATAAAGTGAGAATCCTCGATAGTGGTTCGGGGACGGCAGCGAAAACTAGGGTTTTAATCGAGTCGAGTAACGGTCAACAAAGATGGACTACCGTGGGAGTGTCTAGTAATATTTTGGAAGCTTCCTATCAAGCAGTAGTAGAAGGAATTGAATACGGTTTATATCTGCTGCAAAACAATAAACTAGAATTATCGGGTCAATTTTGTCCTTTGGGAATAATTTAGGGAACAGTTATCAGTCGTCAGTATTCAGGAGATTATTTTTATTTATTCTTCCCCCGCAACGCGCACGCAGTGACCCCCCCACACCTCGCACCCCACTTCCTGCTACCCTTTCTGGGATTGAATGTTTCCTAGGATAATAATCTAGTGGCCAGAGAATTTTGCCAACGACGAGCCAAGGCCCGCAGATACATATTAACGGGAAACTGATAATATTCGATCATTAACCAGAGTAAACAAATAGCATGGCAAATCAAGGTTAAAATCGACCAAAATAGAGGCACCCATGACAAAGGACTCCCCTCGACTGGAGGAAAAAGATAGGCACCCGTAGCCACAATTGCTGTGGGAAAAATCACAAATCCTAAACCGATAATTAAGTAAAAACCTGCCATCTCCATGCCTTCTCTCGGTAAACCCTGCCAATACTTACCATTCCAATACCAAGTTAAGGGTAATTGACTATCGGCCATTTTTAAAACCTGTTGTTCTAAATTAGCAGTAAAAATGTGTTGACAAAAGTTACAAGCATAGGCTTCCATTAGTGTTAAAGCGGCAATTTTACCATGGCGACAGACGGGACAAGAATAGGTATCGTGATAGTTTAATCGGGTTGGCTCGGTCATCGAAAATTTTGGGTCTGAAACCCCGTCGTTCTACGACGGCTTTACTGTTAAATATTAACACATTTACGAAATATATGCTAAAATGCTCCCCATGGAAAAAGCCTATTCTTACCGATTTTACCCCACACCCGAACAAGAGTCGCTATTGCGGCGCACCTTGGGCTGTGTAAGATTAGTTTACAACAAAGCTCTCCACGAACGAACACAAGCATGGTACGAAAGACAAGAAAGAGTAGGATATGCTCAAACTTCTTCAATGCTAACTGATTGGAAAAAGCAAGAAGAATTAGACT
>NZ_JADBSA010000199.1:0-9394 GCF_020246945.1 Microcystis sp. M113S1
CTTGTTCGGGTGTGGGGTAAAATCGAAACGAATAGGCTTTTTCCATGTCTCACATTTTAGCATATATTTGGTAAATGTGTTAATATTTAACAGTAAAGCCGTCGTAGAACGACGGGGTTTCAGACCCAAAATTTTCGATGAGTGAACCTGTAACCCTTGAGGATATTTACCAGCTATTCCGCGCTTCGGCCGAGGAGTTTGATCGCCGTTTAAGGGAAAGCGATCTTCCTCGGGCCGAAATGGAACGTATTTTTGCCGAAGCGAAATTAGAAAGCGATCGCCGGGCCGCCGAAGCCGAGCGCTCGATGGCAGAACTGAAACGCACCGTAGAACGAACCAGCAAAGCGGTAGATAGTCTCACCACTCCCTGGGGTCGATTTGTGGAAGAATTGGTAGAACCGGCGGTTTTACGGCTTTTTCAGGAGAAAGGCATTGATATTAAGGAAGTTTATCCCCGTGCCAGAGTCAAACGTCAGGGCATCGCCATGGAAATTGATATACTAGCGGTGGATGATACAGAACTCGTGGTGGTGGAATGTAAATCTAGATTATCTAAAGATGATGTGGATGAATTTATCGAAAAATTGACTCGTTTTAAAATCGCTTTTCCCCATTATCAAAACTATCAAGCTTACGGTGCAGTGGCGGGAATCGAAATCAACGAGGGAATCGATCGATACGCATATAGAAAAGGTCTATTCGTGATTAAACCCTCTGGGGATACGGTGGCAATTATTAATGATGCTGACTTTCAACCAAATACTTGGTAAAGAGATATAATTAGGTATGAGGCCAAAAAGATGGCGTTGTGATTGATTAAGTCTGGGCAAACGCAATAAAATAAACAGGAGAATTGTTATGACTCGTTTAGTGGAATTTACCTCAGAGGAGGGGACTATTTACATCGAGGTGGATGAAAAGTTACCCTTACCCAAACCGAAACCAGAAGATGAACTTATTAGTCTAACAGATGAAATAGCTGTTAAAGCCGCTCAATCTTTTGAAGACGCATTAAATGGGATAAAACCGGTGGCAAATGCCATAATTAATAAGGTCAAAAGTTTGAATGAACCTCCTGATCAGGTAGAGGTAAAACTCGGGATAAAAATGACTGTTGGTCTAGGGGCTATTATTGCATCTGGCAGTGCCGATGTTAATTATGAAATTACCCTAAAATGGGATAACAAGGAAAAAAATAAGCAATCATCTACTCAATGAGGACTTAGATAGAAATAATGGTTGCATCTCTAGAATTTTCTGTGGTCAGAATTTATAAGCAACGAAAAAATAAAGATGATAAAATAGAAATTGTTGGGGCAGGATTTCTAATATCATCAGAATACTTGATTACCTGCGCTCATGTTGTTAATCAATCAATAGGAGAAAAAGATGTAACATCTACTAAGAAACCCACTGACATTATTGAGTGTGATTTTCCTATCATTGCATCGGGTACATCTTTAGAAGCAACCGTAGAAGTTTGGCATCCGGTTAAATTTAAAAGCAATGATCCGCAGGATATTGCTATTTTAAAATTAAAAGATTCAGTTCCTTCACAAGCTCAACCAGTTTCTTTAATTACCTATGAAATAGGAGATTTATCTGATCATAATTATAAAGCTTATGGTTTTTCCAGAAACGAAGGTGTCTGGTCTGATGGTAAGATACAAGGTGATATTGCTAACAACAAAATTCAGATAGAAGATAATAAAAGCACGGGATATGCTGTAGAAGGTGGGTTTAGTGGGACAGCTATCTGGGATGAGCAATTGGGGGGAGTAGTGGGGATGGCAGTAATGGCTGATAAGGAAAAATTGGTTGCAAAATCTGCATTTTTTATTCCTACTAATGTTCTTTTAAAAGCTTGGGATAGGTTGCTAGATTTAGCACGAGTAGAGGGAAGAATACCTGAAATTATCTCCTGGATTAGATATGTATTTGAAAACAATAATTATCAAGATCAACTTAATACAGCTTATGAAAATTTAGTAATTGAAGTGAGGGATAATTTAGTGGATTTACCTAGAAAAATTCCTTTCTCTTGGTCTGATTTTATAGAAATAATCTATCAATTAGATGAAAGACATTTTACCTATACTTCTCAATCAAAATTTTCTTGGTTAGAAATATTTATTGGCTATTTAGTTATTCAGTTAAACTCAACAGATGCTCTGGCAAAGTCATTAAAAGAATGGCTAAAAAAATATCAAAAAAAATGGGAAGTTTTAATCAATACTTTAGAAAATAATCGCCAGCAGCGATCGCTAAATGTTTCTCAAAAATCAACAGACAAAAATCCCTGCTTATTTGTTAGCCTTACAGAGGAAAACAAATCTTTAATGCTGAGAGCTTGGATTGTTAAAGATATCAACAGTTATCATCCCACAGAAAAAGAACCTCAAAAACGTGGAGAATATCAATCTTTAACCCCCAATGAAGGAATAAGTCTGGGTAATCATCTCCAAGAAAATGAATTGATTAATCACCTGAAAAAATTTAAACGAGAATCAGAAAATATCTGTCAATCTTCCCTAGAAAAAGTTCAATTTTTTCTACCCTATAGATTTATTGAAAAAGAGATTAAACCGATTGATTTATTCTCAATTCATGAAGTGGCAATAGCTACAGGCTGCGATCCCCATCATTGGGGAATCGATCATGAGATAATCATGAGATTTTCAGAACGAATAACAGCCGAAAATATCAAAAATCAACAAAGCTATTTATGGATCAAAAAATGCCAACTTTTTCGGAATATACAGCAGCAAAATTTGACCCAAATCTTAAAATGTGAAGAAGAAATCCAAGAACTGATCGAATCAAACAATCAGCAAGCAATTATCTTTAAAAAAACTCTGGCAAATAATGACCATCCGAATAAAATACTCAAATATCATAAATTTAACAATGTTATCGGTTCAAGGTTAACTAATCTCAGTCAAGAAAACTCCTTAGAGTTAAAAAATATTCTAGCCATTTTATACGAAACTGGAATCCCTTTATCTCTGTGGATACGACCCGATGCCAACCAAGAACTTAATTGTCAGGAAAAATTAGACCCTATCTGTCAATGTCCACTAGAAAAATTACCAGAAATAATTAAAAATAAACGTTCCGCCGCTTGGTTAGAAGATAATCATATTGGGAATCATCTATCATTACTTTGGGATGACTATCAGCTTGTTCCCCCCAACTATCCACTTTTGATGCCATAAATTAAATTATGAAAGACTGGAAAATTTTTACAGGAAATCAAGAACCCACAGACGCTTGGACATTACCAGAGCCTCCCAGCTGGCGACCTTTTGGCAAAGAAAAGAAACTGGGAGAAAGTCGTCGTAAGCATCGGGGAGAAACCTTTCTAGTGCGCGACGAAGAAATAAAAATGGTCAATGCAGCCTTGTATTTACGGCGACCTTTATTAGTAACTGGCAAACCCGGAACAGGAAAGTCATCTCTTGCCTATAAAGTCGCCCAGGAATTAAAATTAGGAGAAGTATTATACTGGCCGATTACCACCCATACTACCCTAAAAGATGGACTATATAACTATGATGCGATCGGTCGCTTACAGGAAGTTAAATTACTGGAACGAGAGCAAAAAGAATTAACCCCAAAAGAACGAAAAGACCAATTAAAACAGATTGAAAAATATATTACCCTTGGACCGTTGGGAACCGCATTATTAGAGTCAGAAAAGCCAAGAATACTGTTAATTGATGAAATTGATAAGAGTGATATCGATTTACCCAATGATTTACTCACCTTATTTGAAGAAGGACGCTTTGAAATACCCGAATTAGTTAGGCTAAAAGAAGAAGTGGATGAGGTTAATGTCCGCACTGCTTATACCGATACAACCGACATTACCAAGAAAGATATAAAAACAACTATAAAAGATGGTTTAGTTATCTGTGAGGCTTTTCCTTTTGTGATTTTAACTAGCAATGGAGAACGAGACTTTCCCCCACCTTTTTTGCGTCGTTGTCTCCGTTTAACCATGAAAGAGCCAGAGAAACCCGACTTAATTAAAATAATCGAGGCACATTTAGAAGAAACAATTACTAACAATCCAGACATCGATAAACTGATTGATAACTTCATTCAAAAGCGCAATTCACAAACCCTAGCTACGGATCAATTACTTAATGCTATTTTTATGGTCAAAAAAGGAGCTATATCAACTCAAGATGACCTCATTAGTCAACTTTTGAAAGATTTGGGGACGATAGAAGATGAGTGAATCCCCATCCAATTCATCAATTAAAAAACTATTAGATTATCTAGAGCAAACAGGACTAATCGAACGGTTACAACTCAGTGATGAAGATGTAGCTGATAGCATCTGGTTGGCCCTACAAATGGGAGTTGAAGACTTGCAACCACCCCCAAGAAATCCAGAAAATAAACAGCCAATAGATTCATCAACTTCTAATGAAATAGAGAAAAATTTAGAGGACATTCCAGAAGATAACCTATCAAAATCTCAGCCAAATATCGATGTTATTACCGAAGAATCTCTCCCCCAAGAAATAGAGAAAACTACCCCAATCCAAGGCTTTCCTTTTCAAGTTCCTGCTGCCGCGGCACTACAGACAGCACTCCCGATTAGTCGCGCTTTGCGTCCTTTCATGGGAAAAGTTCCCTCAGCAACTAAAACGATTCTAGATGAAGAAGCAACCGCTTCTTTTATTGCAGAAAGGGATATTTGGCTACCTGTGACTAAACCCCAACCGGAACGCTGGTTAACCCTCGAATTAGTAGTAGAAGAATCTAGATCCTCTTTCATTTGGCGAGAATTAATTAATGAGTTACAAAATCTCTTAGAAAATCAAGGAGCATTTAAAAACGTCAGAGTTTGGCAACTATCAACCTCAAATAATCAAGAATTACAGTTAGTAAGACGCAGAAAAAAAGTTAAACCTCAACAACGCTATCACTCCCATAAAGAACTTATTCATCCCAGGGGACAGGGATTAGTTTTATTAGTAAGTGATTGTGTTTCTCCTCTCTGGCAAAAAGCCTTAATTCATCCTTGGCTAAAAGATTGGTCGGAAAAACAACCCACCGCTATTCTGCAACTTTTCCCCGAAAGATTATGGAATAGTACCCAACTAGGACGGGGACGTAAACTCTTTACCACTGCTTTAACTGCTGGGGTTCCCAATCCGAAATTAATCTTAAAAAATTATCCCCAATGGCTACCGATTAACTGGCAAAATACCCTTCTTATTCCCGTAATCACGTTAGAAATAGAAGTCCTCAAGCAATGGGCAAAAGTTGTCGCTGGTTCAGGTAATGCTCAGATTTCCGCTTTTTTATTTGATTTAGAATTTATTAAACAACAAATTATTGAAATTCCCCCTATATCCAGAGAGGAAAATAAGCAAGACAGCGAAGATAAAAACAGCATCAAAAATAAAGCCGAGGCAATGGTCGAGCGATTTTTTGCCACCGCTTCAGAACCAGCCAAAAAATTAGCAAAAATGATGGCAGCTGCCCCGGTAAGTATGCAGGTGGTCAATCTTATTCGTAAAACTCTTTTAAACGAAGTGCGTCCCGTTCATGTGGCAGAATTCTACATGGGAGGTCTATTAAAACCGATTGTAGAAAATGAAGAAGGACAGTATCGAGTCTATGACTTTTTGCCCGGGGTACGTCAAGTCTTAAATGATGCTATCGGTAGGCGACAAACTATCAAGGTACTCGATGCTATTTCCCAATATATTGCCGGGGAAATTAAAAGTCCTATCCGCAGTTTTGCCGCTTTATTAACCCTATTACCCACCTATCCCCCAGAACAAAGAGAAAAAATTCTTCCCTTTGCTCAAGTCAGCATCGAAGTCTTACGCAATCTGGGGGGAGAATACGCAGAATTCGCCGAAAAAATCGCCGTTAATATCTCCAATCCCCTTCCAATCTCTAAACCCTCGGAACCTCCCTTAAAAACCCGTACCTTTGAATTTACCGTAGCAACCATAGAACGTCAGTCTCAAAGAAGTCGTTTTGAACCAAAAAAATGGGTAATTAAAAAGGAAAAAAGGCAAGCAAAAGGCATTGTCCAAAAACTAGCCGAGGGAGTCGAATTGGAATTGATGGAAATCCCCGGCGGCACATTCACGATGGGAACGGAAGATGAGGAAATCGAAAGACTGGTGAAAAAATTTGGTTGGGATGGATTTAGACGAGAAAAACCCCCACACCGAGTAACCGTTTCCTCTTTCTACATGGGGCGTTATCCTATCACCCAAGCTCAGTGGCAAGCTATCGCCGCAACCGCTAAAATAGACATCAACCTGGAGACAAACCCTTCTCACTTCAAAGGGGATGAGCTACCCGTAGAAAGCGTCAACTGGTATGAAGCAACGGAATTCTGTAAACGACTATCAAGGGAAACAAAACGGGAGTATCGGCTACCGAGTGAGGCAGAATGGGAATATGCCTGTAGAGCGGGGACAACAACCGCCTTTCACTTTGGGGAAACGATAACGGCAGATTTAGCTAACTATCGAGGTACTGGTACTAAAACTTATGCCGATGAACCCAAAGGAAAATATCGACGTAAAACAACCCCAGTGGGCTATTTTCAGGTAGCTAATGCCTTCGGGTTGTACGATATGCACGGAAACGTTTGGGAATGGTGTGCCGATACCTGGCACGATGATTATTATGATGGCGCAACGACGGATGGCAGTCCTTGGATAGAAAATCGTTCTCCATTGCGGGGCGGTTCTTGGTGCATACATCCGTATTACTGCCGTTCCGCTTGCCGCAGCTACAACCTCCGCCGCGGCAGCATCAACTTCGACGACAGCAACGGATTTCGGGTGGTGTGCGGTGCTGGGAGGACTTTGTAACCCTTTTTCTCTTTTTTTCCCTTTTTTTCCCTCATTCCCTTTTCTGGAATTTTTTTGAGCCAACTATAGTGCAAGCGTATTAATTTAGGGGTGGTCAATTATTTAGGGTCTGCGGCAAAAAGTTTTTCGTGGGGGTAGGGTGTGGGGTGTGGGGTGTGGGGTGTAGGTTTTTACCGATTCTGAGGGGGTCAATTACCTAATTTTCAGAGAAAAAGTCCCGGAATTTTCCCCCCGATCACTCCCAGAACTGGTACTTTTTGATTGACAAAAAGTCTAAAAGTCTTACCCAACAAGGTTTTTAGATTTATTCAGCAAGCCCTACTTAACTTTAATGATATAATCAGGTTAAGCTCAATAAGCTAAGACGAATTTTAACCGCCTATCCTTAGATTAGCCGAATCTTCTCCAATCCCCTTACTCTTGCCTTTTCTCATCTTAAAAAAACAGGAGATAGGACATTGAAATCGATCGAATTGCGGCAAAAACTAATCAACCAAATTGAGCGGCTGAGTTTTGAAAAACTTCTCGTTTTAGAAAAGCTGATCGAAAGCTTAGAAAGCCACTTACCAGAAACCTCAAAAAATATAGATTCTGCTCTAGAATCTCCAGCTTTAACAAATACTTATTTAGAAGATGCTCCAATCATAGGAATGTGTTGTGGTTTGACATACTCCCACCGTACAATAACCCTAGCATCTGTGTGAAAAAAAGGCCTATCTATGCAACTTTCGCCCCAAGAAAAAGATAAATTACTCATTTTCACGGCGGCACTGCTCGCCGAAAGACGCAAAAATCGCGGTATCAAGTTAAATTATCCCGAAGCGATCGCCTATATTAGCGCCGCCATCCTCGAAGGTGCCAGGGAAGGTCGTAGCGTGGCTGAATTGATGAGTTACGGCACTACTTTATTAACTCGCGAGGAGGTAATGGAAGGCATCCCGGAAATGATTACGGAAGTGCAGATCGAAGCGACTTTTCCCGATGGTACTAAATTAGTTACCGTTCACAATCCCATTCACTAACAGGAGATTTTTAGCAGCTATGATTCCGGGAGAAATTATCACACCATCTGGAGCGATCGAGATTAATGTCGGTCGCGACACCCTGCGTATTTCTGTGGCTAATACAGGCGATCGACCGATTCAAGTGGGTTCCCACTATCATTTTTATGAAGTTAATCAGGCCCTGGAGTTTCAGCGCGAATTAACCAAAGGAACCCATCTGAATATTCCCGCGGGTACATCAGTTCGATTTGAACCGGGAGACACGAAAGAGGTGGAATTAGTTACCATCGCGGGAACTGAAGAAATTTATGGCTTTAATGGTTTAATTAATGGTTCCCTCAAGGGCAAGAAAAAGAAAAAGTAAGGCCTTAACGGAAAAATTATCAGAGTTCGATCGCTCAATTATGGTAAAATCAAGGCAACGATAACTAATTCTTTCCAAGACTATGACGACGGTAAAAATTGGCATCATTGGCGGCAGTGGTTTATATAAAATGGATGCCCTCAAGGATGTGCGGGAAGTATCCCTCGATACTCCTTTTGGTTCTCCTTCCGATGCTTTAATTCTCGGCACTTTAGAGGGAACGGAAGTCGCCTTTTTAGCGCGTCATGGCAGAAATCACCATTTTTTACCGACCGAATTACCCTTTCGAGCTAATATTCACGCTCTCAAACAATTAGGGGTTGAATATATTATTTCCGCTTCGGCCGTTGGTTCCCTAAAAGCCGAAGTTAAACCCCTAGATTTAGTCATTCCCGATCAATTTATTGACAGAACTAAAGAGAGAATAGCGACTTTTTTTGGGGAAGGAATTGTTGCCCACGTTGCCTTTGGTGATCCCGTTTGTCCCCAATTAGCAAACATTTTAGGGGATGCCGTCGCTAGTTTAAACCTACCGGAAGTTACCCTGCATCGCGGCGGTACATACATCTGTATGGAGGGGCCGGCTTTTTCTACTAAAGCGGAATCAAATCTCTATAGAAGTTGGGGGGCAACCGTGATCGGTATGACCAATTTAACCGAGGCCAAATTAGCCCGAGAAGCGGAAATTGCCTACGCTACCTTAGCCCTAGTTACCGATTATGATTGTTGGCATCCTGATCACGATCAGGTCACGGTAGAAATGGTGATCGAAAATCTACACCATAACGCTATTAATGCCCAAAAAGTTATCCAAGAAACGGTGCGCCGTCTGGTAGCTAATCCTCCTGTTTCTGCCGCTCATTCTGCCCTTAAATACGCTATTCTTACCCGTCTAGATTCCGTTCCCGTCGCCACTAAAGAAAAATTAGCTCTCTTTTTGAAAAAATATCTTGAAGAGATAGAGAAATAGTAGAAAAAAGTCGTCGTTGAATCTAGAAATGGGTCATTTTTATCGCTGTCAACCAGACGATAAATTTGACCCAAATTCTAGGTTATCGAAAATTTGGGTTAAAACCCCGTCCTTTTAGGACGGCTTTAAGCTACAATGGAAAAAGCGATAACCAAGCTAAAAACTGAACCTTGACAACAGATAGTAAGGGGTTTCGTTC
>NZ_JADBSA010000002.1:0-8224 GCF_020246945.1 Microcystis sp. M113S1
AGGAATCTGGGAGTCGGGGTCGGTTTGAAATTCGGTATGGAGAATTAATTGCTCTGACTGCAAAAAAATCAGAGAATCAGCGCGAATGGGGTCTAATTGTAATTCCGTCGGGTCGAGGACGGTTAAGGAGAGGGGAGAACCTAATAACCAAGTGGCTAAATCATCGGAGAAGTTTTCGGCGATAAATTTACAAATATTATCAAACATCGTCAGGGATTACTTTCCGTTTCTCCTAGGATACCCTCGGTCGCCGGTGTTGACATCCTCCGACACTATTGCCGAAGAGAATCGTAGCGCGGAATATATTATCGGCAAAATTCAATTCTAATCATCGACTAAACTCTATAAATTTCAGCAAATTTATCACATCTTAACCAGGAATTTCTTGACAATTACTAGAGGAAGGGGTAGCTTGCAATCAGTTTAATTTTGTGGAGCCTTATGCCATTAGTTAACCTTATCAATCACGGGGGGAGCAGAAGCACGGCTTATCAAAGCCTCTGCTGAAATCCTTTTCTCTAGTCACGGCCACTGCGATCGGTTGTATTAGTATCGCCACCAGTGCCACTGCGGCCAGTTTTTCCTTCGCTTTCGGTAGCGCTGGTTCGGGGAACGGTCAGTTCAATGGCCCCTTCGGTATCGCGGTCGATAGCGGTGGTAATATCTATGTGGCTGATACGTTCAACAATCGCGTACAGGTATTCAACTCTAGTGGTGTCTTCCAGTCCACTTTCGGTAGCAACGGTTCGGGGAACGGTCAGTTCAATAGCCCCTACGGTATCGCTGTCGGTAACGGTGGTAATATCTATGTGGCTGATACCAACAACAATCGCGTACAGGTATTCAACTCTAGTGGTGTCTTCCAGTCCACTTTCGGTACCAGTGGTACGGGGAACGGTCAGTTCGTTAGCCCCTACGGTATCGCCGTCGGTAGCGGTGGTAATATCTATGTGACTGATCTTAACAACAATCGCGTACAGGTATTCAACCCCAGTGGTGTTTTCCAGTCCACTTTCGGTAGCGCTGGTTCGGGGGACGGTCAGTTCAATGTCCCCGTCGGTATCGCGGTCGATAGCGGTGGTAATATCTATGTGACTGATCTTAACAACAATCGCGTACAGGTATTCAACTCTAGTGGTGTTTTCCAGTCCGCTTTCGGTAGCGGCGGTACGGGGAACGGTGAGTTCAGTGTCCCCGTCGGTATCGCGGTCGATAGCGGTGGTAATATCTATGTGACTGATCTTAACAACAATCGCGTACAGGTATTCAACTCTAGTGGTGTTTTCCAGTCCGCTTTCGGTAGCGGCGGTACGGGGAACGGTCAGTTCAATAACCCCTCCGGTATCGCGGTCGGTAGCGGTGGTAATATCTATGTGGCTGATTCGTTCAACCGCCGCGTACAGGTATTCAGCCAAAGTCAGCCGCCGGTGTCCACTCCCGAACCTTCTGGTATTATCGGATTAGGGATACTAGGGGGTGGTTTAGTGGTGCGTCGCCTCGCTAAACGTGGTTAATCGCGCTTGGGGTGGGGAGATGAGCCGAAATTTCCCTAATTCCCCTCCCTTTGCGGTTATTAAAGCTTTAATTGTGCTGCTGCCTTTGTAATTCCTCGATAGTTGCGGGGGATAAATCGGTAAATCGGGCAATTGCGATCGCAACTGGTGCGAGGGTGAGGGGTTGGTCAAGGGATTGTTTGAGGGGCATATTCTGAATTGAATTTGGTGACAATACCTGTCATTTTGTCAAGGATTTTGCTATTTATATTTCTTATACTTCATCTAGCTATTGATTACTCGATTGGGGATTCGGGGCGATGCGCTTTTCTGGGGTTCGATTCGGATCGGTCAAATTGACATACACTATAATTATTAGAGTGATCCATGTTTATTTAGGTTAAAAAGAACAATAAAACTAGCGATCAATGCACGTGATCAGTAAAGTTAAATTACGAGAGTTTTAGGAACGCCACTCGGACGCAGAAGACGCTCTGACCGATTGGTATAACTTCGCTAGTAAGGCTAACTGGAAAAATTTAGTAGAGGTTCAAGGTCGCTACCCGAAAGCGGAGGCGGTGGGAAATTTTACAGTTTTTAAGATCAAGGGAAACAAATACCGTTTAATCGCTGACATCAATTATTCTCGTCAAACCATTTTCGTTAAATATATTCTAAGTCACCCTGAATACAATAAGGAGAACTGGAAAAATGATCCCTACTTCTAATCCATTAACCTATGGTGATTTACTGTTGCAGTATCAACCGAAACCGATTAATAACTCGCAAGAATACGAGCGATTTTTAAGCATAATTGAAGGGATGATGTCACGGGAGTTAATCAATGACGAAGGACTATTATTTGATTTACTGGTCTTATTAGTGGAAGAATACGAGCGGAAACATTATCCGATCGCCCGAACAAGTCCTACCGCTACCTTAGAATCTTTACTTGATGAATTCGAGATCGATAGGGAGTGTCTTATCGATATTTTCGGCGATCGGGATAGGGTAGAATCGGTGATGCTGGGGAAACAGGCGATCGCCCCCTCTCAAGCCGAGTCTCTAGCCGAATTTTTTAATCGTTTAAGTGCAAAACTGGCGTTAAGCGCCCGTGATTTTCTCTTGTAGCCTCGCTTTTCCTTCGGGAACCATATAACAAATCCTTACTTTCCTCATAACTTTAGATTAATTAAGATAATGTTACAAAACTTTATGAAAAAGGCGTAGTATGATAATTTACGCCAGTAAAGCGAACACAATAAGGAGCAACACCCATAATGCAGTCGGCCGAGATGTTGCTGACAGTCCCCAAAGAGTATTTAAAAGCACCGGGGGGCTTCAACCCAAACGTTACCATGTTTTTTAGTGCCTTGAGCCTAATAACCCTATCTACCTGTGGCTATTGGCTATGGTCCTGGCCCGACTGGATTTGTTTTACCGCTAATGTCCTCGCTTTACATTTATCGGGGACAGTTATCCACGATGCCTCTCATAATTCTGCCCATAGAAATCGGACATTTAATGCTATTTTAGGTCATGGTAGTGCTTTAATGCTCGGTTTTGCCTTTCCGGTCTTCACTAGAGTCCATTTACAGCACCACGCTCACGTTAACGATCCCGAAAATGATCCGGATCATTTTGTCTCCACTGGTGGACCTTTGTGGATGATTGCGGCCAGATTTTTTTATCACGAGATTTTCTTTTTTAAGCGGCAACTCTGGCGAAAATACGAACTGCTGGAATGGTTTCTCAGTCGTCTTTTTGTTGCTACCATAGTCGTCGTCGCCTGTCAATATGGTTTTATTGGCTATGTGATGAATTTTTGGTTTGTTCCCGCTTTAGTGGTGGGAATTGCCCTCGGTTTATTTTTTGATTATCTTCCTCATCGTCCTTTCCAAGAGCGTAATCGTTGGAAAAATGCTCGCGTTTACCCCAGTCCTCTCTTAAATCTGCTGATTTTAGGGCAGAATTATCATCTCGTGCATCATCTCTGGCCGTCGATTCCCTGGTACAAATACCAACCGGCATACTATGCCACTAAACCGCTTTTAGACGCAAAAGATTGTGAACAGTCTTTAGGCCTACTGCAAGGTAAGAATTTCTGGAGTTTCCTCTACGATGTCTTCTTGGGGATTCGCTTTCACTCCCATTCTTCTAAATCTAGCTCATAGCAGTTATCGTAATGGTGAGGTAGAAAGTTTTCCTTTTGGGGAGTCGGTATCTGTACTGGTTTTGTTGTCAACTTGATTTTTTGAAGGAGGATTTTATGGGTCAACATTGGGGAAAAGCCTTAATTTTAACAACAACTTTCTTGACAATTAACATCGATTATGCTAGGTCTTTAACCTTTGGTGAGGCCGTTGGTATTGGAGCGGGGGCCTTGTTAATCAACCGAGCGGTACAGGATAATAGACAACGTTATCGATTTGTGCCACCAGAGCAAGAATTTCAGCGCGGACTAGAGGACGGGTTTAACTTTGCCCGCTATGATAATCCGCGCAATTCCAGGGACTACGATGACGGTTTTATCGAGGGACGAAGACGCCGGGAGTCGGGTTGGGCCAGTCCCAACCGGAGAAACTAATTATTTTTTTGGTCTGCGTCCCACTTCGGCGGTTTCTTGAATGGAAAATATCCTCAATTTGCCGTCGATGGGAGCGACTTTAGCCACGGCTGCCGATGCCACTATATAGTTATCACCCTCGATGTTGGTAATATTGACTACCCGCTCGCGAGTGATTATCGCCATCTCGTCATTAGCAAGAATATCCACATCCCAATTCTCAGAAAGAACCTCCATACTTTTAATATTTTTGTAGGATTCCTCTAAAAATCTTTTATGTTCCGTGATGCCATCTAACTCAAAAATTTCGGTACTAGCATTGGTTTTAATGGTCAATTGCGAGGAAATAAATGGGGCATAGTGTTTGAGGATTAGGGCGATATTTTTATCTTTAATAGCGGTTTTAATGTCTTCAATCATTGCTTTAATTTCCGCTTCGCTGATTTTTTGTCCCCAATCGCTACTACTCGATTGTTTCACTGGCACTATCGAGGGATTAGCGTGGACAAAAGCGGGGGAGATGCTGGGGAGAAGGGATAAACCGAGCAATAGAACAATTAATTGGGGAGAACGCATAATTAATAAACTTGGTAAATTCAACCCGAATCATAGCATTTTCTCGTTACCGAATAAATCCTCAAGCTGAAAGTCCCCGGTTAGGGAAGCTAAGAGAGCAAAATTCTGGCTGTGCAAAGTCTAGGTTGATCCTTTAGCTATTTTTTGTTTGATATTTCCAGAATAACAGGGGTATGATCGCTAGGTTTTTCTTGTTTTCTGGGTTCTCGATCGATCAGACAATTAACGGCTTTTTCGTATAGCTGAGGAGTTAAATAAAGATGATCGATTCGCCAACCTCGGTTACGAGAAAAACCACCGCTGCGATAATCCCACCAACTATAATGTCCTGCTGCCGAGGTGAATTTTCTAAAGGCATCTTGTAAACCAATTTCTAAGACCTTTTCTAAAGCTTCTCTTTCTTTAGCTGAAGACATAATATGATTTTCTTTGCCCTTGGGATCATAAATATCTTTATCTTCTAAGGCAATATTAAAATCTCCGCAGATACATAATTCTTGAGGTTGAGAATTAATAATTTTATCTAGATATTTCCTAAGAGTTTCTAACCATTTAAGCTTATAAATATACTTATCACTATCTAGGGAAGAACCGTTAGGAACGTAGAGATTAATAATCCGAATATCGCCGATTACTCCAGTAATTACCCGTTTCTGTTCGTCTAGTTCTCCCGTTAAATTTTCGCCGATAATTGGACTAAATCCCATAGTGATATCGCTCATGGGTTTTCGGCTAAAAATCGCCACACCATTGTAGGCTTTTTGTCCAGAAATATAGAGATGATAACCCAAAGATTCAAAAGCTTCTCTGGGAAAATCTCGATCGATTACCTTGGTTTCTTGCAAGCACAAAACCTCAACGGGATTGAGTTGTAACCAGTTAATTACCTGCTCTTGTCGGCTGCGAATCGAGTTGACATTCCATGTGGCGATTTTCATAGCTAAAAACCGAGAATTTTTCTCACACTTCCTCAGCAAAACTGGCGCGACGCACAAACTCAAAGGGACCGGCGATCGAACCCCAGACTAATTGATCGGTTTCGGGATCTAAACCGCGATCAACGCTAATTAATCCCCGTTCACTAATTTCAAAACTATTATCTAAATAAGTCATTCTATCTTTGCGAAAGACTAAACATTGTTTACCCGGTTTCACCACCCCTTTAAAACTGTTACCTGTCCAAGTTACATTCATATCACAACCCAGCATCGGTTCTAATAAGTCTAAGGTGAGATTTTTGAGACGCTGGGGTTCTCTAGAAGCACCAAAAAAGTTAGCTTCCTCTTTAACTTTAAAGTTTTCTAGTTCAATATGATCATCGACTACCGACAATTTAAATACTCGCAAACGATAGGGAGTATTGAGCATAAAATCGTAGGCCTGCTCTAAAAATAAGCTGGTTCCCTTCAGTAATTCATCGGGCAAAGGACGCATACACACGCGAATATGGGCAAAAAAAGGCGGATTAGCAAAAGCTTGTTCTTGATTACTAAAATCCGCCGCCATCCAGCGCGCTAGGGTTTTTATGTCCGTGGAATGAGTCATAGTTTTTGAGATGTGAATGGCTATTAGCTATCAGCCATCAGCTAGTTAATCGCTCTGATAAATTTTCACTGATTACTGATAACTATGCCCCGACAATTGTTATTGTGCAATTACTTTAATTTCAATATCGGCACTAACTTCGGGATGGAGTTTGACTTGTACTTTATAGACTCCCAATTGACCGATATCGGGGACGGTAATACCACGGCGATCGATTTCTAATTTAGCATTTTCTAGAATAACCGTAGCCACATCTTGACTGGTGACAGTACCGAAAATTGCCTCGTTTTCACCCACCTGTTTAGGGATGCTGTAGGGACTGAGTTTTTCGATCGCAGTTTTTCTGGTTTCCGCTTCTTGTTTTTCGGCCAGAAGACGTTGACGCTCTTTTTCTTTCCTAAATTCTGCCTGTTTAATCGCACCCTTGGTGGCTAAAACAGCCACACCTTGGGGGATAAGGTAATTGCGCGCATAACCGGGTGCCACTTCCACCACATCGCCATTTTCACCTAATTTGCTGACTTTTTGATTGAGGATAACCTGCATTCGTTTCGCCATGATCTTGACCTAAAACAATAGTTCCAAAACCCCTATCATACCATGCAATCGTTTTTATGTGTCCTCCCATCCAGACCGTCAGTTAGCTATGGAAAAACTACTTGAACAATCCGAGTCTCCCGAAAAGGAAAACTTCGTACCTCACCATTAAGATAACTGCTGTATCCAGTTTTCTTACCCGGTGTCCGTCAACCCCGATGAATGCCGATAGCCAGTTAAAACCAGTAAGACAGGGCGGCGAGAATAACTAAAGACTATTTTTTTGGTAAGATCAAAGCTAAACTAACCATCACGCCTTCTTGAGGAAAGATTTATTTATGAGCGATATAGGGTTTATTTTGACGATAATCAACAATTTCCTGCAAATTTACTCGGTAATCCTAATTGTTAGGGTTTTACTGACTTGGTTCCAAAATGCCGGTTGGGCCTATCAGATTATGTCTTTTCTCAGTCCGATTACCGATCCCTATTTAAACCTCTTTCGCTCGATTATCCCACCCCTAGGCGGGATGGACTTTTCCCCGATTCTCGCTTTTCTGCTGCTCAACGTTGTTCAGAGTGTCGTAGCCACAGGGGCCAGTAGTTTGGTCAGTAGCAGTTTCTAAATCCGCGGATCAACACTACTGGTAAAACCGGAAGCTTTGAATTTTTCCAGTCGCAAGGGGGTTGGTTGATTGGTAGAAACAGAAATTCTGATCTCGAAATCACTAATCCCCGGTGGCACTTCTGGAATTGCCCCGACTCGGCTACGATTTTGTAAAGCCGGTTCCCCGTTAGCATCGTAAATCCGACCAAAAACATCGGCATCATAGACGGTTTTTCCAGAATTATTTTTAGCTTTGCCGGTGATTAAAAAACAATTAGCCGGAAAACTGGTTCCCCCACTGGTGACACTCCCCTCGGCTAATTCGGGGGGACATTCTTTATAAGATACATCTAATAGTTGAATTGGGGTTAAAGCTTGAGCAGTAGGGATGATGATCCAGCTAGACAGCCAGAAGAGAACAGAAAGCAGTAAAACGGTGAGCGAGCGTGGTGTCATCGAAAATTTTGGGTCTGAAACCCCGTCGTTCTACGACGGCTTTACTATTAAATATTAGCACATTTACGAAATATATGCTAAAATGTGAGACATGGAAAAAGCCTATTCGTTTCGATTTTACCCAACACCAGAACAAGAGTCGCTATTGCGGCGCACTTTGGGCTGTGTAAGATTAGTTTACAACAAAGCTCTCCATCTCAGAACACAAGCATGGTATGAAAGACAAGAAAGAGTAGGATATACTGAAACTTCTTCAATGCTAACCGATTGGAAAAAGCAAGAAGAATTAGACTTTCTCAATAAAGTTAGCTGTGTACCTTTACAACAAGGGTTAAGACACCTACAAACAGCTTTTACCAATTTCTTTGCTGGTCGTACTAAGTATCCTAACTTTAAGAAAAAACATCAAGGAGGAAGTGCCGAATTTACCAAATCTGCTTTTAA
>NZ_JADBSA010000020.1:0-2684 GCF_020246945.1 Microcystis sp. M113S1
AGAAAAAGGATAACTAGATAGCAAGTGATATTCTAGTAGGTTCGGTTCAGACATAATCGTGTAAGACCTAAGTAAGGGAAACCAGAAAGGGCTGTGATGAGCTTCGAGAATCCTCACGCCTTTAGGCCCAGGAGTGTCAAAATAGAGACAAATCAGAGATCAATGGGGGTGAACGTCATGTTAGTGATTTTAACCGACGAACACATTGTCGATACGGGTTCTGTCTGTCAGGGCTGTCTTTTAGCCAACCAGCAGGGGCAACCTCGGTGGCGAGAGGGTAAACTAGGCTGTGGTCACTCCTTGGGCAAAGGAGGAAGCCAACAGCCCAATCTCTACGAGTGTCAGATGGGCTTTACAATTGCTAATATTGAAGGCTAATCAGACCTTTTAAATGCTCAACTTAGAGTTGAGTTAGGGGGATTTTCTTTGGACTCGGAGGAGAGAATCAAGGCTATTACTAATCCCCAATTCAGCTTAGATACAATGACAATAATGGCTGAGGGTTTCGTAGCATCGATCGTAGGCTTTTTGGGCTTGGGTTAAAACAGCGTCGGAAATTTCTATATCTAATTTTCTGGCTTGTTTAATAATTTTACCCGCTTTGATATTCTCGGAAGAATCTCCTATACCGCGGCGGCCAGTGGTTTTTAAAACTCGATATTCTTCAGAAAATCCCGTTTTAGTATCGAGATGACTCTGTAAACTATTAAAGACCAATTGACTTTGGTTTAATACCTGATCGTGGGTGATAAATAAACTCTTTTCTTTGCTGTTAATTAATTGAGCATAACTTTCTAAGGTGGCCAAACGACCAGTATAATAGCCTAGGGCGTGCTGCTCGTTTTGATGGGGTTTAATATCTAGAATACTAGCTAAAGTGCGCTTCGGTTCTCGTAGTAAAAATATGGTCTTAACCAGATCAGATTGCAAAAAACTATGATCTAAAAACTTCTGATCGTGAAGAACTTTATCTAAAATATATTTATGATTCATGTTTAAATCTTTCAAATGCCAGTAGAGTTGAAACATTAAAGTTTTAAAATCCTGTTCACTCTCATAAACCAGATGAGTTTCGCCAAAACCGATAATTTCAGGATTAGAATTGAGGATATGGGTCAATAAAGACGAACCCGATCGCATATGGCTAAGAATAAATAAAACCTGATAGGGTTGGGGACGAAAGAGAATTTTATAGGGGTCTTTGGGTGTATCAATGCGTACCTGAAAATACTTATAAGTTAAACGATGGGTTAAACCCTGCCAAGATTGGGGTAAGCGATCGAGGGCTATAGTCATAGGTTAATAAGGAATTGTGTCAACTTGTCGCTAAGATTCCCCTATAATGTATCCCATTTAAGACCCAAACAAAAGTGAGGTTTATACAAAATGGGATTGCCAAGTTGTTCGCTCTGGTTTTTTACGGCGCGAACCGATGTCTGGTTTATGATGAACACTATTCCCCATCTAGTCAAAATGAGTCAGTTTCCCTTCGAGGAAAAGGTACTCGCTATTGACACGGCCCCTTTAAGCGGGGAAAAGGTTAATCGCCCCGGACTGGGTACAATGGAGGAATTAAGAGCCTGTGGTGAAAAATTAGTTAAAGATGGCATAATCGATCGCCTAGTGGATTTTAACTACGATCCGGGCTATCGTCAGCGTATCTATCAAAAGCATTTCGGCAGTCCCCTACGTTCCACCCATAACTACAAAGGTTATCCGATTTTCGGCTCGATCTTCAAAATCGAGCAATGTCGCAGTGATTATATGGTTCATTATGACAGTGACATGATGCTCTACCAAGAACCGGATTACAGTTGGATCCGCGAAGGGATCGAGTTAATGGAAACCCATCCAGAAATGATGTTTGTGCGTCCTTTGTCCGGTCCACCCCGGCCCGATGGTACGATTTATTCTCAGCATCCTTGCAGGAAAAATCCCGACGGATTCTATCAATTTAAATTTTTTGGTAGTCGTGCCTATCTACTTAATTGTCGTCGCTACGATCGCCTTTTACCGATCACCCCCCTCTGGCGCTCCTATAAAAATACCTTTCTCGATCATTTACCCGATGGTTTAAAAACTTGGGGCAATATTTTGACCGGCAAAGGAAAACTCGACTCTTGGGAAATTATGGTTTCCCAGTCTCTAGAACAAACGAACTACTATCGCGCCACTCTCACCAATGCCAAGGGTTGGACTCTGCACCCCAACGATCGATCTCCTGCGTTTAGGCAAGCTTGGCCGACTATTATCGAAAAAATCGAAGCGGGTATTTACCCACCGACCCAAGCTGGTTACTATGACCTGATCCCCGAATTATGGTATTAAAAGAGCGTTATTTCTCTAGATTTGAGGTGAGGTGGTACTGAGAGATTGTTCATGAAGCGATCGCTCCTTAGATACCATAGCGAGGGTTATGACTTCTTGACACTCCTGGGCCTAAAGGCGTGAGGATTCTCGAAGCTCATCACAGCCCTTTCTGGTTTCCCTTACTTAGGTCTTACACGATTATGTCTGAACCGAACCTACTAGAATATCACTTGCTATCTAGGGTCTGCTGAAAAAGTTTTTCGGTGGGGGTTGGGGGTTGGGGGATGGGGGATGGGGGATGGGGGATGGGTTTTACCGATTTTCAGGTGGTCAACTACCTAATTTTCAGGGAAAAAGTACCTGAATTTTCCCCC
>NZ_JADBSA010000200.1:0-11060 GCF_020246945.1 Microcystis sp. M113S1
CACTATTCCAGGTAATAGCTATGGTATTAAATCTGGGACATCCATGGCCAGTCCCCATGTGGCAGGGGCAGCGGCTTTGTTGTGGTCACAAAATCCTACTTGGACAGCCCAACAGGTGAAAAACGCCTTAATGAACACGGGCGACCCCCTGGCATCCCTTGCCGGTAAAACGGTTTCTGGTAAGCGGCTCAATGTGTTTAAGGCTTTGGGAGGTACTAATCCTAATCCAGGACAATATACAGTAACAAACCAATTTATCGGAGATTTTGCTTCTTGGTCTGCCAACCCGAACGTAAGGGTATTAACGGGTGATTTTAACGGTGATGGTAAAACTGATGTGTCCCTAGTCAATCAGTCCGCAGGATGGAATACATTGCCAGTCGCTTTCTCTCAAGGAAATGGGAATTTTTCCGTAACAAACCAATTTATCGGAGATTTTGCCTCTTGGTCTGCCAACCCGAATGTTGACGCACTAACAGGTGATTTTAACGGTGATGGTAAAACGGATGTGGCCCTAATCAATAAATCCGCAGGATGGAATACATTGCCAGTAGCTTTCTCTCAAGGAAATGGGAGTTTTTCTGTAACAAACCAATTTATCGGAGATTTTGCTTCTTGGGCTGCCAACCCGAATGTAAGAGTACGAACGGGTGATTTTAACGGTGATGGTAAAACAGATGTGGCCCTAATCAATAAATCCGCAGGATGGAATACATTGCCAGTAGCTTTCTCTCAAGGAAATGGGAATTTTTCCGTAACAAACCAATTTATCGGAGATTTTGCCTCTTGGGCTGCTAACCCGAACGTTAACGTACTAACAGGTAATTTCAATGGTGATAGTAAAACGGATGTGGCTCTAGTCAATCAGTCCGCAGGATGGAATACATTGCCTGTGGCTTTTTTCTAGCGCTATCGCCTTGTCGTAAACTCTGAAAATATGGAACGCGATCGCCTTTACATGAGCTAAAAATCTAAAACGCGATCGCCTTACATGAAACAAAATTTTAAAATGCGATCGCCTAAAAAACCCTAATTGGGGGGGAGCGTTGACATTATCTTAGTAGCAGGAGGTTTCTTTTACTGCTGCTTGGGAGGAGTGGATTTCTTGCAGGTTGCGAAAATAATTGACGAGGGGATTCATGAGACCTCTTGTGAAAACTAAAAATTGTTGTTAGGGTTAGGCTTCGGCTGTCAGGAGAATTAAGAATGAATAATAATCAATGTTAGGCGTTTACTTACTGGCCTTCTCTACTCGCACTTAGAAGTTAATTGAATGGAAAGAGCTTCTACGGTACACTAAAAGTTAACGTTGCTGTTGGAAAAAACCTAATCCCATGAATCGTCGTGAATTTGTTGCCCTCGTTGGTGTTGGCGGAGCCATGGCCTGCGCCCCAGAAATACTAGGGACGGCTACCGACCAAGAGATGACTCCAGCCCAAGCGGCGGAAGGCTTTGTGAAAGTGACGGGCATTACCCTCAAAGAATTGGAAGCCAAAGGCAGTTTTCTGGATAAAAAATCCCCGGTCGGCTCCTTGCTCCTGATCTGGGAGAAAAATACGAAAAAGATCAGTGCAGTAAACCCGACTTGTACCCATGAAGGCTGTACGGTGAAATGGAATACTGGCGCACAGATTTTAGCTTGTCCCTGCCATCCGGGAAAATTTACCGCCACTGGGGTCGTCACGAATAAACCCCCAAAACGCAATCTAACCACCTATCAAGTCAAGGTCGAAAAAGACGTTATTTTCGTGAAAAAAGCTTAACGGGGTTGACGGAATACCATGCCTTTGGTGACACGGGTAGAATTAGTGACTCTCTACTCGCACTTAGAAATTAATTGAATGGAAAGCCTCCTTGACGGAGGGAGATGAGGGACCAATCAGTGTGACTTCCTAGACGTAGGTTGGGTTGAAGCATGAAACCCAACGCGCGCATGGGTTACGAAGTGCGCTAACCCATCCTACAAATAATTGTGCCTCTGCTGCTTGGGAGGAGTGGATTTCTTGCAGGTTGCGAAAATAGTTGACGAGGGGATTCATTAGACCTCTTGTGAAAACTAAAAATTGTTGTTAGGATTAGGAGTCTCCGAGTCAAGATTCTCCGAGTCAGGAGAATTAAGAATGAATAATAATTAACTAAATAGTCTATTTACATATTTTATGCCATTTAATCCTTATTTTTGCCGTTTTTGAACCCTCAAAAATTAATTATGCAATTAGCTGAATCTCCCCCACCCCCCCTTGCCTGATCTCAACAAGCAATTTAAATGCTTGATAGCTTATCAAACCCAGAAATGCCAGCTTTTGTAACAAAAATTTACATTAGGACGACTGCTCCTTGCTCCTGGTGCAACTAGATGTCCTAACTTGACAACATCTACCTTACTGCTTGTTCTAAGGTTTGCCCATCAATATAAGATGTTTTATTTGGGCTTGATAGCCCACCTCAACCTGATTGAGGTACAATTAATAGATTTCTGGCAAAAGTCCTAAATACCTCAATCCAAAATCGAAAATTAGAAATCGTCAATTTCTCTGATTTATGCAAGAGGTCTAATGTGAAATATCAAATTCAATTCAAGCCTAAAGCTATCAAAGACTTAGAAAAACTTTCTTCTCAAGATCGGACTCGGATTATGGCTAAAATTGAAGCAATGAAGGATAATTTACAAGGAGATGTCAAGCAATTAAAGAATTTTACGCCTAATTATCGCTTAAGGGTGGGTAACTATCGAATTCTATTTGAGGTTGAAGAAATAACTTTAGTGATTTATCGTGTTAAACATCGACAAAATATCTACAATTAAATTAAGGAGAAAACAATGATTGAATTACATCCTGAATTCTTAATCAAAAATGGCAAAAAAGAATTTGCTGTTTTAACTTATGAGGAGTTTATGAAAATTAAAGAAATCTTAGAAGACTTAGAGGATTTGGAAGATTTAATACAAGCAAAAGAAGAAGAAAAAGATAGTCAAACTTATTCTCTAGATCAGGTTAAGAAGATGCTAAATATTGATTGATTGCTTGTATCTTGCTTTAATTCGACTATTTCGCAGATGGGAAAAAATAGCGTTCCCCTTGTATCTCTAAATCCGGCTCGTTTTCCAGAAATGCTAAAGGGTTGACAGGGAAATCCTGCTGTCAACACTTCAAAATCAGGGAGGTCATGGATAGCAATTTTCCTAATATCTTGATCGGGAATTTCTTGAAAATTATTGAAATATACTTTTCGACAGTTATCGTCTATTTCACAAGAATATATACAGTCATAACCAACGCTCTCAAAAGCTAATCTAAATCCTCCAATACCAGCAAAAAGATCGATAAATCTGAGTTTTTCGTTTGTCATTGCAAAATGATGACACCAGAGATAGCCAAAGTAAATATAGCGTTTCTGATTCAGAAGAGGTACATTTCCGATCCTGAACAGCTTAATCAGCGAAAGTTTAAGTGTGCCGCACAGATGCGAGAACTGCTATATATCCTAATTTTACCAAATGTTCCGACTTATGCAGCGATAAAAACTGTAGTCTAGATAGGCGTTACCGAAAAAGTTTTTTGTGGGGACAGATTTTGGAGTGTCGGGTGTCGGGTGTCGATACCAAATTAGGTTACACTTTATCTTGAGAAAGGCTGTAACCCCTGATGGTATATTTGGGCCATAGTATAGATCGCTAGTTTAGATTTGTTCAATTGGGTGAATAAGATTAGATAAAATTTCGTTCCATTTTAATTTATGAATAGTTTGTAATTCCGAATCTATTTCAATCAGATGGGAATAGCTATTGAGAAATTCTTCTGGAGATGATATCAGTCTCAGATAATATTTAATTGTCGGTATAATACCATTGGTGATTATTTGACAACCATGGTTGTTTTTGATAGTTTGAATCTCGGACATGATTAACTCCACTTCTGTGGGTTTAACATCAAAAGATGATAGGATATAATATCTTCTCGGATTAAATTTAATAATTTTATCTTTGGCAATTCGGAGAATTTGTAAATCAATGTACTTACCATGCTTAATTTCAATAACTTCTACTAATTGTTTATTTTTATCAAAAATCTCAATATCTCCTGCACTACCAGAAGTTAGATCAGAAGCTGTGTGACTGCCTAGAGGTTTTAATGTGCAGGATTTGTATCTTTCTACTTCTATAATTAACCTTTGATAAATTGCATATAGTGCTAAAACGGGTAATTTGGAAGCTCCGCGAGTTTGATAATTGAAACTAAAATGATTTTCTAGGCAACTGCTCAAAGTGTTGATATCAAAAGGTTCAGGATTATCTATCTTCAAAATTTTAATCTTTTGGGTCTGGATAATCTGATTAACTTGATGAAGTAAAAGCCTTAAAATAACTTCAGCTTGTTGAGGATTAGTTTCAATAAAATCAATTAAACCCAGAAAAGCATCTTTGGTTTTTTGATTACTAATTTTACCTTGATAATCTAAAGTATAGGGAAAGGGTTGTTCTAAAGAACGAGTTAGCCAGCCACTTTCTGCCATAGCTGGTAATCCCAATTGTTTCAAGGTGGGAGTAATATACTGAGTATCAATAGTTCTTCCTGAAAATCCTCCAGGTAAATTAGTTTGATGGTATCTAATATCTTGATTAGGATAGAGAATTTTATGAACTAATAAAGTTATTAAAACCGTATAAACTCCCTTTTGTTTTGAGCAATTAGTAGCAATTTGTTGGATATAGTTTTGATAGGGTTGAGGGAGCAGTGGTTGCCGATCATCTAAATTTAAGGATTGGTCATAAATTTCTAATAACTTTTCTTTATGGTTCATAAAATCTAATCCGATAATTTCCAATTGAATATTCTGACGAGAAAAAGAAAACTCCTTTAAGGATACTCTAGAATTGTTTTCAAAAATATGTTTCTTAATGGCAATAGCCAACTCTTGAATCATGGGAATACAAACCGAATTACCCACCTGTTTATAAGACTCAGCTAAGTTAGGATGAATTTGAAAGCTATCGGGGAACTTCATCAGTCGATAGCATTCTTGGATAGTTAATTTACGCACCTGATCTTGTTCGGGTATATAAATAAAAAAACGTCCAGATGTTTCCTGAGATGGTATAGTAGGATGTACTCCATCGATCGAATAAATTCGGTTAGGTTGATGATGAACCCGGGATAAATGTTCTGTATTTGGTCTGATACCTTTTTTCCAGATAGTTTTATTGCGATAACCGACAAAAATTAATCCTGATGGTTGTAAGGTAGGATTATCAATGAGAGTATATTCTTTTTTATCTAAGTATTCAAAATTGCCTTGAGGAGACAGAAAATCGCGTAACTTAGGTATTGGTGAAGTATATTTTAATGAGTTGAAATTAAATTTTTTATTTTGGGTAGCAATAATAATAATTCTTTCTCGATTTTGCGGCACACCAAAATTCTTGGCATTTAAGAGCTTATAATCAACTAAATAACCCAGTTCTTCCAAAGAATGCAAAATAATATCTAAGTTTTTGCCTTTGTCGAGGTGAATTAGGTGTTTAACATTTTCCAGAAGAATTATTTTCGGCTTTTTTAATTCTACTATTTCGCAGATGTGAAAAAATAGAGTTCCCCTTGTATCTCCAAATCCGGCTCGTTTTCCAGAAATGCTAAAGGGTTGACAGGGAAATCCTGCTGTCAACACTTCAAAATCAGGTAGGTCATGGATAGCAATTTTCCTAATATCTTGATCGGGAATTTCTTGAAAATTATTGAAATATACTTTTCGACAGTTTTCGTTTATTTCACAAGAATATACACAGTCATAACCAACGCTCTCGAAAGCTAATCTAAATCCTCCAATACCAGCAAAAAGATCGATAAATCTGAGTTTTTCGTTTGTCATTGCAAAATTATGACACCAAAGAAATTAATCAATGGGTGCGTTACTCTTTGTTAACGCACCCCAAAGAAATTACACCGAAGTTAAGGTTTTCTCCGCGCTAATTTGCGCTTCGGGACTATCCGCTTCCGAGGGGGGAACCACTTGCCAGAATTGACCGAGATAACTATCCCAATTAGCTAAAATTAACTTACCCTTGGGGCTATTAGTGCGTTCTACATGAGCCTCAATTAAAGATTTTAACTGTTCAGCGCTGGCTGCCGTGGCAACCCGTTGAATCTTGACAATTTCGGGGTTAAGTTTCTCCGGTAGGGATTGGTCGAGGATATAAGCTAATCCCCCTGTCATCCCGGCGCCGACGTTGCGACCGACGGAACCAAGCACAACAATTACCCCACCGGTCATGTATTCACAGAGGTGATCCCCGGCTGCTTCGATAACTGCTTTCGCGGTGGAATTGCGGACAGCAAAGCGTTCACCAGCGCGACCATTAGCGTATAATACCCCACCGGTGGCCCCGTAGAGACAGGTATTACCGATAATAGCGTTATCTTCGGGCTGATAATTGGCGTTTTGGGGCGGTATAATGACAATTTCGCCGCCGTAGATGCCTTTACCCACATAATCGTTAGCTTCTCCCTCTAAATGGAGATTGACACCAGGTAAATTAAATGCTCCGAAACTTTGACCGGCTGCACCCTGGAAATTGAGCTTAATTTCGCCTTCAAAGCCGTCATTACCGTATTTTTGGGCAATTACCCCCGCAATTCTCGCCCCGACGGAGCGATCAGTATTGACAATCCTGTAGGTTTTGCTGACGGTTCCCTGTTGCTCGATCGCCTGTTTAATCTCGCTATCTGCTAGAATCTCGTCATCGAGAACAGCACCGTTACTATGTACTTCCTCGTGCTGCAACCAAGAGCGGTCTCGGCCATCGGGTAAATTCAACAAACAATCGAGATTGAGGGATTCTGTCTTAGTTAAATGAGCATCGGAGCGCACTTTTAACAGATCTGCCCGGCCAATCACCTCATTTAAACTGTGATAGCCTAATTTCGCCAATAATTGCCGCGTTTCCTCAGCCACCAAAGTGAAGAAATTGACCACATGAGCGGGAATTCCGGGAAAACGAGCGCGGAGACGTTCCTGCTGGGTAGCGACTCCCACAGGGCAATTATTCGTGTGACAGACGCGGGCCATGATACACCCCTCGGCAATCATGGAAATGGAACCAAAACCGAATTCCTCCGCACCCATGAGAGCAGCCATGAGGATATCCCAACCGGTTTTTAGTCCTCCATCTGCGCGCAAAATCACCCGATGACGCAGTTGATTTTCCATTAACATCCGATGCACTTCCGTCACTCCCAATTCCCAGGGACTACCCGCGTGTTTGATCGAACTTAGGGGTGATGCACCTGTACCACCATCGTGACCAGAAATCTGGATAATATCAGCGTTAGCTTTGGCAACTCCGGCCGCAATTGTGCCGATACCGATCTCGGCCACTAATTTGACGGAAACTTTGGCCCGGGGGTTAATTTGGTGTAAATCGTAGATTAATTGCGCTAAATCTTCGATCGAGTAGATATCGTGGTGAGGAGGGGGAGAAATCAAAGTTACTCCCGGTTTTGAGCGCCGTAACATGGCAATATAGGAACTGACTTTTTTCCCCGGTAATTGACCTCCTTCTCCCGGTTTTGCTCCTTGGGCCATTTTAATCTCTAGCTGTTTTCCACTCATTAAGTATTCGGGGGTGACTCCAAAACGTCCCGAAGCTATCTGTTTAATGGCAGAATTAGCCGTATCACCGTTTTTTAAGCCGTTTAGATGGGGCATAGTCACAGAATGTCCTTCTGCATCCACATCGCTTAAGCTGGTATAACGGATCGGATCTTCTCCCCCTTCTCCGGAATTGGACTTACCTCCGATGCGATTCATGGCGATCGCTAGGGTTTCGTGTGCTTCCCGTCCCAAGGCACCGAGGGACATTCCCCCTGTGCAGAAGCGTTGCAGGATACTTTCGAGCGATTCTACTTCTTCGATGGCAATTGAGGCTCGATCGCTGTTAAATTCTAATAGATCGCGCAATGCAGTAACAGGTCTTTGCTGCAAGATTTGACGATAGGTTTCGTAATGGTCATATCCTTCACCTTGGGAGTGAGCAGCCACTGCTTTATGGAGTGCTTTCGCCATTTCCGGGGAATTCATGTGGTATTCTCCCCCCGGACGGTAGTTGACAAAACCGTAGTTTTCTAGTTTTTTAGCGGTAAGATTGGGGAAAGCTTTGCTGTGGAATGCGATCGCTTCTTGGGCCACTTCAGCAATGCTTAAACCCCCGACGCGACTGGTAGTACCGTTAAAAGCTAGTTTAACTAAATCTGCCGATAATCCGATCGCCTCGAAAATTTGCGCCCCATGGTAGGAAGATAGGAGAGAAATACCCATTTTCGAGAGGATTTTCAGTAATCCTGCTTCTACGGATTTGCGGTAATTAATTAGGGCTTTTTCGAGGCTAATAGCTTCTAATTTGCCGTTTTCCATCAATTTCTGCGTTTTTGGCTCGATCCACCACTGGGCGATCGTTTCTAACGCAAGATAGGGACAGACTGCGGAAGCGCCATAACCAATTAGACAAGCGAAGTGATGGGTACTCCAACATTGGGCCGTGTCGATAACGATCGAAGCTTTTAAACGCAAGTGTGAGCGAATCAGGTGATGATGGACTGCACCAACAGCTAATAAGGGGGGAATATAGCTAGTTTTTTCGTCAATAGGAGCAGTTCTGTCACTGAGAATTAAAATTTCCGCTCCCGATTCTACTTTCTTGGCGGCCTCAGCGCACAAATTAGCGATCGCAGTTTCTAATCCCCCCGGTCCGGTGGTCAGATCATAAAGGGTAGAAAGTTCGGCTGTTTTGTAGCTAGAGGTTTTAACTTTGGCTAATTCAGCGTTATTGAGCAGGGGAGAGTCTAATTTCAGTAAATGTGCGTCATCAACCCCTAATTTAAGTATATTGCCCCGTCGTCCCAGATACATAGTCAGGGACATGACTAAACTTTCCCGTAAAGGATCGATGGGAGGGTTAGTAACTTGGGCAAAACGTTGTTTAAAGTAATCGTAGAGAAGATGGGGTTTACTGGAGAGGACCGCTAGGGGAGTGTCATCACCCATACAGAAAGTCGGTTCTTTTCCCTGTTCTGCCATGGGGACGATAATCATATCCACATCTTCGGCAGTATAACCGAAAGCGGTTTGCCGGGGAAGGAGATTACTAGGAGCGGGAATGTCGATCGCTGTTTCTTTGTCAATAAAGGTGCGTTGGGATTTCACCCATTCACCGTAGGGATTAGATCGGGCAATTTCCTGTTTAATCTGCCAATTACGCTTAATTTCGCCTTTTTCTAGGTCCACTGCGATCATTTGACCGGGGCCGAGACGACCTTTTTCGATAATGGTGGTTTCATCAAGGGGAATAGTTCCCGCTTCCGAGGAAACGACGATATAACCCGTGTTAGTAATGCTATAACGGGCCGGTCGCAAACCGTTGCGATCTAAACAAGCGCCGACGATTCCCCCGTCACTGAATACCAGTAAAGCTGGACCGTCCCAGGGTTCCTGTAAACCGCTATAGTATTCGTAAAAGTCGATAATTTCGGGATAATCCTGTAAATCCGGCTGATTATTGTAGGCCTCCGGCACTAGGATCATAGCTGCTTCTAGGGGACTGCGACCGGTTCTCACCAATAATTCTAGGGCGCTATCGAGGTTATAGGAGTCGCTGTTAGCGGGGTTAACAATGGGAGTCAAGGATTGTAATTCTTCGTGGGTCCAACCTTCCGTTTCTAAAGCGGGTTCCCGGGCCGACATCCAGTTAATATTGCCCAAAAGGGTGTTAATTTCGCCGTTATGACCCAATAAGCGCATCGGTTGAGCGAGAGGCCATTTCGGTTGGGTATTGGTGCTAAAACGTCGGTGATAAATGGCGAATTGACTGCTATAGGCGGGATTTTGCAGGTCTAGATAGAATTCTCGCAGGATTTCGCCCCGTACCATGCCTTTATAGACAATGGTGCGACAGGAAAAGGAACAGAAATAGAAATCATCGGCCAGTTGCTTACCGACTTCAGAACGGGCAATATAGAGTAGGCGATCGAATTGAGAACCGGCTAAATCGGGGGAAGTAACCAGAATTTGCTCGACAAAGGGTTGATTTTCCCTTGCTTGTCGGCCGAGGGTTTCAGGACGGACGGGAACGGTACGCCAACCTAAAATCTTAATATTATATTTATTGACAATTTCCTCGATATGTGCTTTAGCGTCGGCTCGTTCTTGGGTTGCTTGGGGAAGAAAGACCATACCCACCCCTAGACGCTCAGATTCTGGCATATTTAAGCCATTTTCGGCGAACCAAGGAGCGAGGATAGCTCTAGGGATAGCGGTCATTATACCAGAACCGTCACCGGAATCCTGATCGGCGCTGCAGCCTCCCCGGTGTTCCAAACAAGCGAGGGCCGAAAGTGCCTGTTCAATCAGTTGATGGCTACCCGAACCGCGCACATCGGCAATAAAACCGACTCCGCAAGCGTCCCGTTCTTCTACGAGCCATGGGGGACCCCAATAGGGATCAATTTGGTGTATATTGTCGATTTTTAGGTTATTTTGTTGCGCCATAGAAGTTATCCTTACGGTCGTCGTCTAGAAGGGTGGGATAGTTGGTCTGCTGAAAGGGTCAATCTAGAATAGAATTTTTTTTGATCTTGCCGTTTCGATTGTCGCTGATTTTTCCTAATTTTTGCCTGTTGCCATCTTTATCTTGGCCAGTCTGAGGAATCACAGGTGATCTACCATGATATAGTAGCTCTCAGGAATTGTCACCGAAAATCCCCCAGGAAGGATGGGGGGGAGAAACCTTGTTAGGTGCTTATTTTGGTAGAATATTGTCAGATTTTGACACTCCCATCGCTAAAAGCGAGGGATTCTTGGTTCACTGAGTTTCCTTAATCTGGCAGGACGTATCCAACCAAACCAGAGGGAATCTCACGCCGGCGCGCATTAGTTTCGGTATGCCCTACCGTACTTAGTCCCTTTTTGAGAATGTTGATAGCGGCGTTAATATCTCTATCTTCTACATAGCCACAATGGGGACAAATATGGGTTCTCGTAGATAGAGATTTAGGGACTTTTTGACCACA
>NZ_JADBSA010000201.1:0-14197 GCF_020246945.1 Microcystis sp. M113S1
ATATCACTTGCTATCTAGTTATCCTTTTTCTGGTTCACTCTCCAAGCGTTTTGGTCTTTCAACCAAGATTTGGGTATGCCCTACCCTATCTGTCTGACGACAAAGATTTTTACTGGTTTTTCATTCACCGTTGTTTATCGGAACCCCTGCGCTATGTTTGACGAGGTTTTCGCTACCCTCCCTTTTTGTCTCTTATGCAGACTTTCGAGTTCAAGGGTTCAACTCAATCGAGCCATTCACTACCGCCCACTCAGGGGATTCAAACCAATTTCATTTTAACATAAAGCCGTCCTAAAAGGACGGGGCTTTAACCCAAAATTTTGGTAAGCGCCTGTTGTTTTCGTTAAACGATGTAATATTTTGTATAAAGTGCAACTCATTGACGATTGCGTAATGTAGAAAATGAGTGCGGCGACAATTGTACTTGTCAAACGATGGTATAGTACAAGTAAATTGCTAATTATCGGCAGGTAGCGTCTGTCAAAGATATAGCTTGTGGAGTTGAAATATGTCTAGTACACACACTGGTATTGAGTGGACTGATAAAACGTGGAATCCAACAACCGGGTGCGACAAAATTAGCACTGGTTGTCTGCATTGTTATGCCGAAGCTATTACACAGCGTTTTCCCAAAAACTTTCCCAATGGATTCACCTTGACTTTGCATCCAGAAAGATTGGAAGAACCCTTACGTTGGCGCACTCCCAGTCGAGTTTTCGTCAACTCAATGAGTGATCTTTTTCATGATGATGTGCCTCTCGACTTTATCAGACAAGTTTTCTCCGTTATTCATTCAACGCCTTGGCATATATATCAGATTCTAACAAAGCGACATCAACGTCTAGGTGATTTAGCGTCTAAATTAGATTTTCCCGACAACATTTGGCTAGGTGTATCTGTCGAGAACCAAAACCACACAGATCGGATTGAATCTCTTCGGACAGTGCCTGTTTCAGTGCGCTTCATTTCATGCGAGCCACTTTTAGGACCACTAGAACTTAATTTAACTGGCATTGATTGGGTTATTGTCGGCGGAGAATCTGGGCAAAAACATCGCCAGATGAAACTTGACTGGGCAAGGGATATCCGCGATCAATGTCAAAATTCAGGGGTAGCATTTTTTTTCAAACAAGTTGGGGGAAGAACACCGAAAGCAGGGGGTAGATTACTTGATGATAAAATCTGGGACGAGATGCCTAATGCCTGGAATCAGCATATCCAAAAATGGGGAAGTGTCCCACTTAAATCAGCGAGGCGTTCAGAAAAATTAGAGCTTATTGCTTAACTGGAAATGTAACCTTTAAATCATCCGCAAACGTTCCTTTTCGCCGTTTTTTGCCTGCGGGTGGATGTACTGTGATTTTTCCTTGAGATTCAAGATTTCTAAGGGCATCTTTGTAATTCTTTTTAATGTAAAGTTTTCCCACATGATGCTGGTCGTAAATCTCTGCCATCGTCATAGTTTTACCTGAAAAATTGTCCAACAACATAGATTCCAGTTGATCAAGAGGACGGGTTAGCTCAAAGAGTAATGGTTGTTGAAGAGTTGCAGGATTATACTCAAAAGATGGTACGCCCTGCGTCTGTTCAGAACTCTCTTTAGCCATTATCTCTTTCATAATTTCATAGCCTTTAGGATGCTTGCTTACAAAAATTAGGTGATGGCTAGTACGATTTCCCATTTCATGTCTGAAACGAAATGGAAGAACATATTTACCCCCCATTTCTTTCAAGGCTTCACAGATATATTCTACAACGGTTAACTCACGCTCTTGTGGAGTAAGTGTTTTCAATCGTTCGCGGAGTTGATCTGCTCCTACTTGTCCGAATAGCGCATTTATGTGTTCTTTGACTGCATCATTACTTAAACCCATGTTGATGCGATTGTAATTGAAGAAGAAGATGCAATCACAACCCCAATCTTTGACGACCGAATTAACAAGTTGAAGAGATAGCCCCTTGTAACCCCAAGGATCAACAAAAAGTAAAGTGGGAACTAATTTCATGCTTTGGAAGGTTTTAACTATGTTCTCTCCAACCTCATATTTTGATATTCGAGGGCGGTATTTTAAATTTTCTATGCCTGGAATTGAATCTATAGCTTGTTGAAGAGAATTAACATTTTTGACATCGGCATCGTTAAAGATCGACACCAGCATATTTCGCATATCTGGATCTGCGATGGCAGTTTCTAGAACCTTTACTGGGGTTGATTTTGAGCCATCTTCATATCGTCCTGCACCAGCAAAAAGGTCAACATAAGCGATTTTCTGGTTTGAAGACGATCCCTTCTTAACTTTTGAAATTATAACTTTTGCCCAAGCCCAGAAATATTTCTCAACAATCCTAGCTTTGATCAAGGACTGTTCTTTTTGCTCATCGAAGAAGGAATTTTTAGTCATAAGCTATATCAATAGTTACGATGCCGAAGGCGCTAGGTAGCGGCAAGTCGCTCTCGTCGGATGCGTTAATCAAATGTAACACACCTTATTTTTGTTTGAATTAGAGAAGATAGGAAGAAACAACCCAAAAGAAAACCCAACCACCGCGATAGGGAGATTGGGTTTTCTGGTTATGAATTGATTTTAAGGAGCTAAAGCGTTACCGCGCAGGAGAGAACCGATGGTTTTAGCAGTAATCTTCATCTGCACGAGAGGATTAGCGGGAACAACGGTTTTATAGAGATAACTGTCAAAAGTCATCTTCTGTACGTCCTTATCGGAACACATTTCCACAAAAGCTTCCCGGGTGGCATCGGTACGGTAGAAAACCCGTTGCAGGATATCTAACACCAGATAGGTCATACCGTATTTCTTATCCCAACGCTTCAGGTAGAGTTTTAACTCGTCCTCTGTGGGAATACGTTGGCCGCCGTTAGTGACTTCGACAATGGTTTCGGCACACATCCGCGCCGATTTAGCGGCGAAATAGATGCCTTCTCCCGAAGACTTAGTAACTGTTCCAGCGGCATCGCCAACGAGGGCCACGCGACCGACTACACGACGAGGACGGGGATGTTCGGGGATGGGGTGAGCTTCCACGCGGATGATTTCGCCACCTTCGAGACGACGGGCCGCGCGAGCGCGAATACCGGCTTGTAGGTCTTTAATCATGGCTTTATTGACCTTCATTGTGCCAGTACCGACAGCGACGTGATCGTATTTGGGGAATACCCAAGCGTAGAAGTCGGGGGATACGTCTTTTCCTACATACATTTCGGCCAGGTCTTCGTAGTAGGCCATTTTATCTTGGGGGAGACGGATGCGTTCTTGGAAAGCGATCGCATAGTTGTAATCCCCGGCATCAATAGCTTTAGCAATGCGAGAATTAGCACCGTCCGCACCGATAACCACATCCACCTTCAGAGATTTCATTTCCCCTTGGGAATTACCGTGGGAGTGATCAGCGTAGTGTAGGGTATAGGGATCGGTGCTATTGGTGGGAATGTCGAGACCGTAAACGGTTCCGTTGATTAAATGCGCTCCTAATTTATGGGCGCGTTCTCTCATAAAACCGTCGAGGACTTCCCGACGACACATTCCGATATATTCGTCTTGATTATCGAGATTAATATCGACTTCGACGTTAGAGGGGGAGATCATTTTCATTTTTCTCACCCGGCGATCGATAATTTCAGGAGGTAGGTCAAATTCGCTCACCATACAGAGAGGAATCGCTCCACCACAGGGTTTAGCATTATCTAATTTGCGTTCAAATAAATAGGTTTCAATGCCTGCTTTAGCTAATGTTTCTGCCGCCGAAGAACCGGCCGGCCCTGAACCCACAACAGCGACTCTTAACACTCAGGTTTTCTCCTACATACTTACGAGCGAGTACGCTTTGCAGTGTACCACAGGGGTTTAGCCGAAAGGAACGATATCCTCCGATTCTGCCCGATCTTGCAACAGTGCTTAACATCCTCTGTTACAAAAGTTTATTTTATTGCCTGTAGATTTTTTTTGATCGATGTGTTGTATTGTGTTACACCGATAGAGAAAAAAAGTGCTAAACCCCTCTCCCAAACTGGGAAAAGGGGATATTTTCGAGGATTGTTAACCTCTTGCTTTTAACCAATCGCTAATAGCGGGGGGTAAATCCCGTTGCACTTTGCCACTGACATACATTCCGATATGTCCGACCGGAAAAGCACAAGCGGTATAGTCAGAAGTACCGATATAATTCCCTAAAGCGAGGGAAGAAGCGGGAGGTACAAGGTGATCTTTATCCGCATAAAGATTGAGAATTGGCATGGTCAGATTGTGTAAATCTACCCGTTTATCTCCTAACATCACTTCCCCTTTAATCAGTTTATTTTGCTGATAGAAATCCTTGAGAAACTGTCGATAGGATTCTCCCGCTTGGTCGGGACTATCAAAAATCCATTTTTCCATACGCAGAAAATTAACTAATTTTGATTCGTCTTCCATGATGTCAGGAAAATCAAGATATTTCTGATAACCTAACTGCAAAGGTTTCAATTCTAGAAACTCTAAGTTGAGAAAATCTCCCGGAATATTGCCCATAGCATCTACCATTAAATCGATGTCTAATGCTTCGGAGCCTAAGGAACATCCCCCGCGCATATTTAATAGGGTCTCGGTTTGATAAAAGTCCACCGGTGTCACCATTGTCACCAGATTTTTTATCTTATCGGGATAGAGGGAACTATAGCATAAACTAAAGGTTCCTCCCTGACAGATTCCTAACAGATTAATCTTGTCGAGATGGTGACTTTGACGAATAAAATCGACGCAATTATCGACATAATCATTGATATAATCATCAAGGGTTAACCAGCGATCGCTTCTCGTGGGATATCCCCAATCAATTAAGTAGATATCTAAGCCTAATTTCAGCAGATTTGCCACTAAAGAACGCCCCTCCTGTAAATCTACCATGTAGGGACGATTGACCAAAGCATAAACCATCAGCAAGGGAATCTCGAAGGGTTTTTCGACCACGGGTTTAAAGTGATAAAGAATGATTTTATCTTCCCGATAAACTGCTTCTTTTTCCGAGACTCCACACTGAATATCTTCTTCTTTAACTCGTTTGAGATTGTCTAAACCTTTGAGATTTTTCTGAGTTAATTCTAGATAATCTTGGGTAAAGTCTTCCAGTTTCACTTGCGTCAAAAATGGCCACATAATTTAATTCTCCTAGAGAAGTGGGGATTTTTCAGTGAGCAGTGAACAGTAAACAGTAATCAGTGAAAAGAAAGTTCCGAAGTTTTCACCTAACACTATATACTTAAAACTGCAATCCGATAACTGATAACTGATAGCTTACCTGATTGTCAAGTACAATTAACTAATTGTTACTTTCTACTGCTTTTTTTCTCCTAAAGTTTTTTTGAGACTTTTTACCTCTTTGCGTAATTCATAGATAGTCCGATGAATTTCATCGACTTCGCTGCGGGTAGGCAGATTCATTGATCGCAGGTAAATTTCCATTAAATCCTGCTGTTTGAGGCGATAATCATTGAGGGAATTAATAAATTTTCCCCGTACTTTTAGGTTTTCTGGTTGACAAAAAGCCTTTTCAAAAATATCATCGGCGACTACACTCCACACATCTTGAAATTCTCGCCAATTCTTGACAGGTTGACCTTTTTGTGCTAGGAAAACTAATTTTTTAGTTAAAGCTTCAAAGGATTTAACTTGAATATCAGCCAGCACAATTTGATAGTTAATACTAGCTTGATAAAGAACCCGCCAAGTTTCAAAACTATCGAGTAATTTGCGGTTAAATTCTCGCGGCAATCCCAATAAAGGCATCTGTAACCATTGGCCAAAAGTTTCATCATAAAACTTCTGCCAGTAGATATTATTGAGTTCGATCAAAGAAGAAGTATTACCTAACCAAGCTTTGGTTATTGTGTCATTTGACAGGACGAAAGGATCGAACCATAAATGATTGAGACTTTGCAATTGTTGTAGGTAAATTGTCCATAGTTGACTGACATCTTGACTACTTTTGGAAGTGGTGGCAGTAAAACTATTCAGTTGACCGCGCATCTGTTGGGTATAATTATTTAAAATTGTTTGCCAGTCTTCTCCTGTTTGCATTTTCGGGAAGATACTTTCCCAAGCTTCCACCGATAATTTTAGGAATTTGATCAATAAATCCCGATTATCAAAATAGCGCTGGGTTGCCTCTTGCAATTCTGGTTTAATATTGCCCATGGCCGGGGGTATTGCCCCCATCATATCAAACCAACTTGACCACATTTTTGTCCCGGTTTCTGTCCAAAGATTGACGTAATCGGCGGCCATCTCACTCCAAGCTTGTGTCGGTTTATCCATTATTTTTGACCTTTTCCTTTAACGCTGATTTCGGTAGTTTAATAACCCATCCTACACCTGATAACTGATAACTGATAAGTCATATTTTTCCAGACTTGGTAATTTTTGCTAGTAATCTTAACGCTTCATTGACTGAGGCTGAATCTTGAAAAATTTCCGCCACATCGGGATCGAGAATGATCACATTACTAGCCTGTCGATAAGCTTCATAATATTTGCCACGAATACCACTGGAAAAGTCATATTCACTCCACATCTCGTCATTAACCGTTTCTTCAGACTCCTGATTCATAATTTTTTCTCTCCTGTTTACTAGCTAAACGGGCGCTAATTAAGCGAATTTCATTTTCTCTTTCTGTATGGGATTTGACTAACAGCTTTTGTAATTTTGACTGTCCTATCATCAGAAAACGAAACTCACCCACTGAATGATCGGGATCGAAAATCGTTACGGCCAATGGATCCCCAAATACGGTCACTGCTTCTTCAAAAGATATACTATGTTTTTTGATGTTGTTATTTGCCTTGTCTTGATCCCATTAAAATTTCATAGATTTATGCCACTATCAAGCAACTTAGCAGCGACAATAACAAACACATTTTCCATCTTTGAATTAGATAACTGATAACTGATAACTGATAACTGATAACTGATAACTGATAACTGATAACTGATAACTGATAACTGATAACTGATAACTGATAACTGATAACTGATAACTGATAACTGATAACTGATTAGGTGTGATGGGCCCCATTAACTCTGAGGACTTCTCCAGAGACATAACTGCTGGCAATAGGAGAGAGTAAATAGGCAGTTGCCCAGGCGATATCTGCGGGTTCACCGAAGCGACGACAGGGAATTTCTGCGGTGATTTTATCGCGAACTTTCTCGGGAATCGCTAAAGTCATTTCCGTGTTAATAAACCCCGGCGCAATCGCATTGGCGCGAATATTATAACGGGCAGCTTCTCGCGCTAAGGATTTGACTAAACCGATAACTGCCGCTTTTGTGGCCGCGTAGTTAGTTTGGCCGGCATTACCGCGATCACCGGAAATAGAACTAATACAAACGATCGATCCCGCTTGTCGTTCATACATTCCCTCAATAAATGGCTTAATCGTGTGATTAACCCCTTTTAGGTTGACATTAATCACTAAATCCCAATCTAGCGGCGTTAATTTAGGGAAAAAGTTATCTCTGGTAATCCCCGCGTTAGCGACGATACCATACACTGGTCCCAATTCCGCTTCAATTTGTTGAGCTGCCGCTTCCATCGATTCCAACTTAGTCACGTCGGCCACAATGCCTAACCCCTGGGGATTATCGGTGGCTAAATCCGTGTAAGCCACCTTGGCCCCCAAATCTATCAAAAGAGAGACAATAGCCGCCCCAATGCCTCGATTTCCGCCGGTGACGACGATAACTTTCTCCTCTAGTCCCAGAGATACCATAGCTTTTTCCTCCTAAACTCTTTCAATTGCGATCGCTGTTCCGCCACCGGTCCCATGACAGATGGCCGCCATACCGAGGGTTTTATCCTGTACTTTCAACGCATTAATTAACGTCACCAGAATTCGCGCGCCGGAAGCGCCGATAGGATGACCCAAGGCGATCGCACCACCGTGAACGTTTTGTTTTTCCCTAGCTAACCCGAGATCCATCTCAAACAGGAGATTATTTAAGGCGAAAGCCTCGTTATTTTCCACTAAATCGAATTCATCTAGGGTTTTACCGAGAGAATTCAGTAATTTTTTGACAGCGAGGACGGGGGTTTCTACGAAGCGATAGGTTTCCCCAGCAGCCACGGCCCCGCCAAGGATTTTGGCAATTGGTTTTAAACCGTACTGATCCACGGCTTTTTTACTGGCTAAAAGTAATGCGGCAGCCCCGTCGGAAATTTGACTACTATTACCCGCGGTTAAAACTCCTGACGGACTAAAAGCCGGTCGCAGTTTTCCTAGGCCTTCTGCGGTACTATCGGGACGAATACCCTCATCTTGATCAAGAATTGTGGAACCTTTCTTAGATTTAAGCTCGATCGGCACGATTTCACCCTTAAACCAGCCTTTTTCTGTGGCTGTGGCAGCTCTTTGGTGGGATAAGGCGGCAATTTCGTCTAATGCTTGCCGGGAGCCACCACGATCGAGACAGAGGCGATCGACTTGGGAACCCATGCCCTCAGCCGTGGTAGCATCGGTTAAGCCATCGTGGAGTAATAAATCCGTTAATTGTTCTGGCGCACCCATGAGGAATTTATAACCCCACCGGGCCCGATGGGAGAGAAAAAAGCCGGTTTGGGACATGGATTCGATGCCACCAGCGAGGACGATATCCGCTTCGCCTGCGCGAATTAAGGTAGCAGCATTACTAACGGCAATCATTCCCGAAGAACAAACCATATCCACCCGATATCCGCCCACGGCTAGGGGAATTCCCGCTTTAATCGCCGCTTGCCGGGGAATTAACTGACCATGACCCGCTCCCAAAACATTGCCGAAAATGTACAAATCTAGGGCTTCTGGGGGCAAATTAGCGATTTCTAGGGCGTATTTCATCACTGTTGCCCCTAAATCGGCCGGGGATAATCCCATCAATCCCCCACCAAAACGACCAATTGGAGTCCGGACTGCGGCCACGATATAAACTTCTTGCATAGACTTCTCTCTATTGGGAAGCGAAGATATTAGATAGAATTTGCTTAAGAATATCGAGTCCGAAAAAAGCAAAATCCCAATTTACTGTCATTGGTTAAAAGTTTATGGCCTCGATGCCTTGAGTTTTTGTCTATCTACCCTCGATTTTGCAACAGAATTTCTGGGTAAGAAGATATATTCATTAGAATTTAACTTTTCTGGCAGCAATCCCGTTTTTTTATGGATTTAGTCAAGCGCTTAGTTTTTATCGGTGGGGGTCATAGTCATGCGATCGCCCTTCGTCTTTGGGGACAATCACCCCTAAAAAACGTTCAATTAACTTTAATTAGCGATGTCACCCATACCCCCTATTCGGGAATGTTACCGGGCCACATCGCCGGTTTTTATGATTTTGCTGAGACTCATATCGATTTACCTTCTCTAGCTAGGTATTCTCAAGCGCAATTCTGTTTAGACAAGGCTAATTTCATAGATACGGAAAAATGTCAAGTAATTTGTAATAATTCTTCACCGATTCCCTTTGATTATCTCTCGATCGATATCGGCAGTATCCCGGCAGTAGATAATGTTATCGGTACTAAAGAGTACGCTATTCCCGCCAAACCAGTGCCGATTTTTCGGGAAGGATGGCAAGAAATCCTCAAAAAAGCGGTTAATAACCCTAATAATCCTCTCAATATCGTCATTGTTGGTGGTGGCGCGGGCGGGGTAGAATTAGCTTTAAATATGCAGTCCCGTTTGGCAAAAATTCTCAACTCTAGCAGTAATTTGAATTTATCTCTAATTCATCGAGGAAAAAAACTCCTACCAGCCCATAATAATTGGGTCGGTCAACGTTTAGAGAAGATTTTTAAACAAAGGGGAATTAGATTATATTTATCAACGGATGTAATAGAAGTAAGACCGGATCAAGTTATCTGTTCATCGGGGTTAGTTTTACCCATAGATTATACAATTTGGGTAACGACTGCCTCGGCCTCTAGTTGGATTAAAGAGTCGGGATTACTGACAGATAAAAAAGGGTTTATTTTAGTGAATAATTATCTGCAATCTCTGTCTCATCCCCATATTTTTGCCGTGGGAGATATTGCCACGATTCCAGATTATCCCCGTCCGAAAGCGGGAGTTTTTGCCGTCCGACAAGGAAAACCTTTATACGATAATTTACAAAGAATTCTGCAAAATCGGCCCTTAAAACCCTATTTTCCCCAGAAAAATTATCTGAGTTTAATCGGTACAGGAGACCAAAAAGCGATCGCATCTTGGGGCGGTTTCGCATGGCAATCACCGTTATTATGGACATGGAAAGATCGGATCGATCGAGCTTTTATGAGACAATTTGAACAGAAATGATGAGTTGCTTTGTCATAGGATTGAATGGCAGTTTAAGTCGGTTGGGAGGTGTGAGAAGCATGACTTAAAGTTGTTGTCTAAATGTCCAAATCGTGAGAAAAAGTTTAAGATTGCTGCTTTGTGGGAGTTTGAAGAATTTGAAGGCGCAGTTTGCGATCGCTGTTTTCTCTCTTTTGCTGAGATGAGAAACTGCAAACATCGAAAGAATCTTAAAAAATTTGGCTCTAAGGGAAAAATAAATAGCAATATAGCTCTAACATAGATTTAGAGCCAAGAGGATATTTATGCTTAATTTTAACATAGAAGACTATTTAACGGATGCAAAATTAATTAGAATGTCAATTTACTATGCAATGTATAGTAGGCTTAATGACGATTACTTTTGTAATTTTTTTGAACTAAGTATCAATTGTAAAAATGAAAATAAAATCAACCTTTTAGTTGAATATATTAAAAATATCTACTCTTTAAAACAACCTTATATACCAGATGAGTCATTTGCTTATGCTTATCCCAAAGAAGATGTCTTTATTAGAAGATGTGTATATTTGCCTTTCAAAGAATATGCAATTAGATATCATTTGATTAATGTCCTTTCCTTGACAGTTGAAAATTCTTTTATTAAAACAAGCTATGCTAACAGAACTCAACGTTCACTCAGTGGATTTATCCATTTGTTTAAACCTTATAATCCTGAATATAAAAAATTCATCCAATGGGGGGAAAATCTTATTAAAGAATTTAAAAAAGACCAGAGAGAGTCTTATTTATTAAACGCCGATATAACATCATTTTATGATAGCGTATCACCTAATTACTTAATCAATAATCTCTTTAATTTAACAGGGAGTATTCTACCTCAAAAATATAAACCGTTGTTGCAGAAAATATTGCAGCCAGAAATTGAATTTTACTCGATTATTGATGGCTTATTAAAGGTAGAAAAAAAAGAACAAGGGCTTTTAGTAGGTAATGGAACTGATGGCTATTTGGCAAATATTTTACTAAGTAAAATAGATGAATTAATGATTGCTTATGGCTTTCATTATGCTCGATACGTTGATGATATTAAAATTATTACTAATACTAAAGATGAAGTAATCAAAGCGGTTAATATTTTGCAAGAAGAACTACATAGGATAGGACTAAACTTAAACTCGGCAAAAACGAAAATTATACATAATCCTAAATATGTCAAAGATTTTTTTAGAAAAGATCATCAAATAGCTTATGGTAATGAACTTATAAATGAGGAACATTGGGAAGATAATCAGAAAACAAAAAAAGATGAAGATGAAGATTTTGACATAAATACTATTAATCTTACAGCCAACCTTCAAAAAAAAGATTGTGATCGAATAACTAATTATTTATTTGATGTAAAAAATGATCATGATCCTGATTACGATGAAAACTTGGTTATACAATTAATCAATAAAATCCCAGAAATAATTTGTAAGTACCCAGAAACAATCAGAAAAAATACTTGGACTATTGTTAGATTTATTATCTTTGGATTTCCTAATAACATAATGTTTTCCGCATACAAAGCAATGAATGAAATTTTTAAGGATCAAAATATCATGGATTATGCCAGAACAAGATTAATTTATCATTTAGTAAAACCTCGAAAAAAAGATCCGCGATATATTCTCATGATGATTAAAAATAATGAAAGATTCCGTGAAAAACTAATTGCTCAATTTCAAACCTTTCTTTCTACAAAATCAATTGACTTAAATCTCAACGCATTGTACGCATTATGGATATTATCTCATCAAGATAATGGCCAGACTTTTGATGAAAATTTATTTCGTAAAAATGTAGAAAATTATTTACCTCGACCAATTTCTCATACTATTTCAAGGGTTTTGTCGTCAATTTTTTCCCATAAAGATAATTTCAACTTTTGTGATTACTTTGATTTTACTGAGCTATCGAATAATAGTGAGAGTGAAGGATTAGAATAGTGAGAGTGAAGGATTAGATGACTTTTACAAATTTTAAAATATATCGGCAATATCAATTATATCTGAAGACATATCTTTTCTTAAAAAGATGTATAAAATACTACAAGCTCTTGAGCGACCAATATATCTTAATCTTCTTAAGCGAATGGTCTCAGAAATGGGTTCTGGTTCTAATTCCACTAATAAAATTATATGATTTTCTAAGCCTTGAAAATCGTAAATAGTTGACCAAGTAATTGTTTGTGGATGAAGAGGACTAGCGAGAGAAAATCGCTTAAATTTGAAAGTAGAAATTTTTGATGCTATCGAGTCAAAAAAGTTTTGACTTGGTTTTTTAGAAAAGAGGATTGTTATGTGTTTAGGTAAAACTTTTTCATCGTTGATTAATGCCAAAATATTGCTTTTTATGGCTTTAATTAAGTCTTCATCAGTTATGTAATAATCTGTGCTGACTTCCTTAAACTGTCTGACGGGCTTTTTTACTTTATAGGTTGGACTAATATATTCTTCGTAAGAATCAAAAATATTAATTGTGTTTCTGATTACTTTTTGCAGGGTATAATTAAAGGGTTTAAATATCTCTTGTATATCATTTTCATTAGTTTTTTGAGAATCATCTTTAAAAATTAAAATTGATAGATTAAACATTTGACTAGCATAGTCAGCTATTTTTCTTAAAAAATCACCATCTAATTGTTGTGCCTCATCAATAATAATTCTAACTTCTTCTAAATTTTCTTTATTTTCTAAAACTTTTTGTACTAAACTAAGTTCTTGAAGCGTAAATATCTTTAAAAGATCATTATTAGTTTCAACATTAAGCGAAATTTCCTTATAGATATAATCTTTTGAATCCTGAGAATTAGTAATGAATAAAACCAATTTATAAAGTTGAATATCTGAAATAGCTTGTGAGATTGCGAGTTGAGTTTTTCCTGTTCCCGCAGGTCCATCAATAAGGATTGGAGTTTTAACTTTATAAAAACCATCTAAAATTTCTTGTTGTTCTTTAGTCAGCTTAATTATAGTTTGTTCCTCATCTTCTAGTTTTGCACTTAGGGATTTTCTAAATTCTGAATTAGGGGTAATTAAAGTTTTAATTTCTTCTACTATCTTTTTGCCAAGAGGTTGATGACTATTATTGCTATAATGACTATATATTTCGTTGATTTTCTCACCTAGATTTTTCAGATCATCTCTAAATAAAGTAACGTCTCTTTCCATAAAGAGAGCTAAATTTCCCTCTAAAATATCAATATGAGGAAAACAAATTGCATATCCACAAGGTATCCAACGTTTTTTCAAACTAGGTAGTTCACGTTTTAGGAATAACGGCAAATTCTTTGAGTTAGCTAATTGTTTTTTGTAGGGATTTTGATAAGAAATATTATCTCCCGATTTCCACTTATCATGTTCCCCGTCGTAAGAAAATCGAGTTCCTCCCTTGACTTCAATAATCAATAGACCTTTCTGGGGATGAACTAACAAGAAATCCGTTTCTCTTTCAGTTCTAGCTCCATCTTTATTCTTAAAAATCCAGTATCTGTCTTGAAAAATGTAAAAATCATCGTCAAGTTGAGATAGTAAATGATATACTTCTGATTCTCCCCGTAAATCAGGATTAGAAGGCGCATCTGGGGGAAACATTTTAGCCATAATTGATATTACCCATAATTAAAAACGAGCGATCACACAGTGTGCCTTCGGCAACGCAACTCTCTAAACCCTAACTTACCCAAAAATGCCTCATACTTATCTTGACTTCCAATAAATTGACATCCTCACCGCCGTAAACGGACGGTGATTCCCAAACCTCACGATTTAGGTTTCTGCTTCTTTCCCTTGCGGGGTTCCGCACCTGCCTTAACAGATTTACTCTGTTCTGGTCTTATGGTCGCTCTACAGACTGAC
>NZ_JADBSA010000202.1:0-20234 GCF_020246945.1 Microcystis sp. M113S1
CTCAATTGTCTATCTTTTGGTATTAACCTATTTGTGCCTTAAGTCCTTCTTTATATGAATTTCAGCTACTTTTGGGCGTAGGCTCTCTTATCTAATTTTATTTTCAGTTAATTATTTGCATAACAATTACCGAAGAGCCATGTTTATCAAGCGAATCATCTCTTGATGCCACAAGGATGCTATGTACTTGTCTCTGAACGGTGATCCCATACTTTGTCTTCATAAAGTTTCGATTATCCGTCTCCTCAAAAAAGAGTGAATACTCATTGCATTGAGAGATGTATGACTCAAAATCTCGATAGAAAGTCCTACGCCGGTTTTTCTGTGTATGGACTTTAATATCTGGCCTCTTGAGTTCAAAGACAAACCAGCTACCGCTACAGTCTCTTGCCAAGAAGTCAGGGATGTATGCCTCTCCTTCAATGTTGATTGAGCAAGGGTGAGGTATTTCCTCCGAAAAACCAAGTACAGAGAATATCATCCGGTTATTTTCAAACCACTTTTGGTAATGTTCTTCTTTCTGATTCGGCGCTTCTACAAGTGCCAACAAGGACTCATGAAGCTCCTTTAGGGATTTGATAAGCATGAATGACTATAAAGCTAGTGGTAAGCAAGCGCTGCTGAGATTCTAATTTTTCCGCAAGGTTGCAGCACCAAGTGTTCAATCTGACTGCACTTCGTAACAAAAATTTACAACTCGATTATAAGCGATCGCACTCCCCTCCGTCGCTGTGCCTAGACGTTTTTAGATTATTATCATTTGCTTGAATCAATGATCGTGGTGCGTTCCCAAAAGTTGATCGCTGTAGCGGTAGGACTTGCATTAGGGAACGCACCCTACCAGAGCGGCTATCATACTATTCCCAAGTTAGAGTTATACCTTCTAGGTTACATACTCTCTGAATAGTTTCCAGTTTACTTTCAGTCAATTTCCCAAATAGGTGAACTCTCATTTTATGTTTGGGATAATACTGTCCATAACTCTTTATTTGTCCAATCGCTGATTTCCAGCCTTTTGTATTTTTAACTTCAATTATTTCCGTATTAGTTAAGACATCTATTCTACCTACCTTATCAATGTAAACCTCGGTTTTTCCTCCTAATTCTCTAGCAAGTTTGTCCCGATACCAAGCCTCTGTCCCCTTTACAGGAGTATTTATCTCCGGCTCAATAACTATGCCATTAAGCTGATTAATAAAGTCCCGAATTGCTCCTCTTACTAATTTTTGAGCAGCATTGGGGGACTGTCTTTTCCGTGTAGCCATTACTTACTCAGTGAATAATTTAGAAATCCCATACCCAGCTAAACCAATTACTGCTCCTACTGCCGCTACGGGAGCCATTGTAACTGCAACTGCCGTCCCTCCTACCGCTAATCCCATACCCCCAACCAATGCTGATATACCAGCTCCAGCACCCGCACCAATTGCCGCTGCTCCAATTGCCGTTGCGTCTTGTTCTTCTATTGCTTTCTTTGTTCCGTAAACTGCCGTGCCGACAACTGCTCCTGCCGCTGCTACTGGAGCCATACCGACTCCTAGAGCAGTTCCTCCTACCGCAAGTCCCATACCTCCAACCACTGCCGATGCACTGGCTCCAATCGCCGTACCCACTCCCACTGAAATCATTGCCTCTTGAACTTCTTCTGGCTTATTTTTGTCCGTCATTATTTTGCCTCATTTTTTAGGTTTAACTAATTATACAGAAACTTTCCGAATAACCAGAGTAAGGATATGTGGAAACTTTCGGCATATCACCCCGTTTTGTGGATTCCTGACAATCAGCCGAGATACAAAGAACTTTTCAGCGACCATAGCACCAATTATAATTCTTCGAGTAACTCAGCAGACTAACTAAAAGTTGCGATGGCGGAGCAAATTCTTTCTCTCCTCTTGTACTTAATTGTCATTTTAACGGCTTTTTGGTTTATTAGCCCCCAAAAAACGCCCCGTAGTCATCCCGCCTATCATCTTGCTTGTTTGCTGGAAGATGCTCCTGAAAGCTCTTTAAAGGGTCAATTTTATCCCTTGGCTACTCCTTTGGCTACCCCGATCGCTTGTACTGTTCCGCAAGTCTGGCGCGGTTTCTATCAGCAGTCTCTGGCAAAACCAGATATTAACTATTGGCAATGGCGCAGTATGCCTGAAAATGAGCAGTTTTGTCGGTAATTAAGGGAGTTATTGCGATTAAATTCCCCTAGAGGTTACGCTAAGGAAATTCTGGAAAGTCTGGCCTTGGGTCAAGAGCCTTTTTATCATCTTTACTGGGACCTAAAAGCGATCGCTAATGGGAACTTTAACACTATCGGGACTAATAAAATAGCTGAGGGCAGATTTGCCCGGCGAGATTTGCGAACTCATCAGCAGATGCGGAAAGATTTTCGTCAATGGCATTTACAAGCTTGTCAACAGTTGGGAAAAGAGCGGGTTAAAGCGGTTTATCGGCTGTGTTATGGGGCAGATTGGTCATTAATCGCCCAAATTCTCTATCCTTCGCCCCGTTCCTTGGCCGTACGGAAATCACCGCCCATCTTAATCGCGCCTACGATTGTTATCAAAGTTTTCAACAGATGAGTAGTCAAGATAATGCACCTTTGTGGACGAAAATCCGTCGCTGGATTCCTTAGACTTGACTCTAGTTTTTCCCTTGACTTTTTCCTTAACGAAAGAATGTTAGTCTAGGAACAATTTATGACCACGCTTGCACTCTCAGGGTAATGAATCTAGTGCTTTTAAACAATCGCTACCAAATTGTTAGTATCCTTGCTAGGGGGGGATTTGGGGAAACTTATATCGCTATCGATACGAATATGCCTTCTCAACGGCGCTGTGTGATTAAAAAATTGCAGCCAGCTATTCAAAGTGAGGGGATACCAGAATGGTTAAAAGAACGTTTTCAGAAAGAAGCAAGCGTTTTAGAGGAATTGGGGGAGCAAAATCGCCAAATACCCCGTTTATACGGTTATTTTGCCCAAGATAATCATTTCTATCTGGTGCAGGAATGGATTGAAGGGGAGACACTAACCCAAAAACAGCAACGACAGGGAAATTTATCCTCCTCAGCAGTGCGGACGATTTTAGATAATTTACTGCCTGTTCTTGATTTTATTCACAGTCGCCGCATTATTCACCGGGATGTGAAACCCGATAATATTATCTTAAGAAATAGTGATAATTTGCCCGTTTTAATCGATTTTGGGGTAATGAAAGAAGCAGTCGCCACCTTACTCGATCCTACGGGAAAAAGTGCCTATTCGATCGCCCTTGGCACCCCCGGTTATATGGCTTCGGAACAGGCTGCCGGGAGACCGGTCTTTTCTAGTGACCTTTACAGCCTAGGCTTAACGGCGATTTTTTTATTAACGGGAAAAACTCCCCAATATCTAGAAACTGACTCGCGTACGGGGGAAATTCTCTGGCGACAGGAGGCAGAAAATGTTAATCCTAATTTAGCTATGGTAATCGATCGAGCGATCCGTTTTCATCCCCGGGATCGGTTTGCTACTGCCAGGGAAATGTTGGCAGCTTTGGGAGAAATCTCCCCCGATTTGTCCACCCAACCGACTATCGCGGTTTCTCCCCATAGTCCCCGATTAAAGTCCTCTACACCCCAAAAAACAACCGTCCCCCCCACTGTGGTTATTAAACCCAATTCTGGGAAAAAAAAGAATCCTTGGCTGTCGATTTTGCTGATTTTTGCGGTGACAATTGGGGCTTTTGCCCTAGGATATCGGGGATTTATGGCTCTTTTACCCAAAAATGAGGAAATTGAACCATCACCAACCCCTGAACCTTCTCCTAGTCCTGAAATCATTCCTCCTCCCTCCCAAGATTTTCCCCCTATCCGACGACCTTCTCGTCAACGGACTCCTATTTATTCCCCGACTCCTACCCCATCCCCGACTCCTACCCCAGAGGTGATTCCTAGTCCAGAAGCGACTCCAGAATTAACTCCTAGTCCCACCCCAGAAGAAGTAATTCCTATTCCTGTTCCCCTTCCTGAAACGGAGCCAAGTCCTCAAGTTTCTCCCCTTCCTTCTCCTTCCCCTTCCCCTTCTCCTTCTCCTGTTCCAGAGGTGATTAATCCCCCAGTTAATGAGGATAAAATTGAACCGATCGCTCCTCCTGTTTTATCACCTTCTCCTCCTGAAGAAAATAGTAATTAATAGACTGCTTGCAGAAGTCGGAAAGGGGAAGATGATAATTTTCTCTTAAACCTTTGCCCTTTTCCCTACAATGAAAGAGAGCTAATGTTTAGGCTTAATTCTTCTGATTCTATCTGCTCTGCCAGTTGACGCAGTAGATCAAAAATGCTAGTTAAGGTTTCCTCCGGTAATTTAGCCATATTCAATTATTTCTATTATCCCCAGTCTATCATCTGGTTGGTGCGAGGTAATCCTGTTTATAGCGGTTCTCACATCTGTGTGGCACACTTTAACCTTTGCTGATTAAGCTTTTCAGGATTGATAATGTACCTCTTGTGAACAGGAAACGCTATAAATGATCATGGCAGATTTTCGATAGTGCCGGGTATTCCTGGTGCAACTTTTAGTAGGATTAGTTGCCTGATCCCCGTGAAATCGGTAAAAAGATGTATGTACAAAACTATTCTTGATAAAACTTTCCGTCGTTGTCGTTTAGCCATACCACCTTTACAGGGTGTTCCAGTCAATACATATTATTCCATACTTGCTGATCGTTCGGGATATCCCACATTTTTTACTATCGATTAATTTACAGGAATATCTATCCATGTATCGATTAGTGTGGGAATCTCTGATACCTCAATATTTTTGAGAACTTGTTTCATGGCTTAAGTAGGTGCATCTACATCTTTCATTGTACCTTATCTAATCATATCTACATATCTAATAGTGTTTCTCAGATTATAACTTTCCTCCTCTCCCTCGGAATACTAGGCGCAGCTTCAACCCTGAAACGCAAACTAAAACCCTCCCAATCCACCGAAAAAGAAACCACAAAAGTTGGCTAAATTGTTTCTAAAATACTATAAATGCCCCTTCATTCAGTCAATTGAGTAGGGGCTTTATATCATATTCTTATGTTATCTTGAGGGTATTTATACCGCTTTGCAGAAGGCAAAAGTCTTATACCATAGGCTTTTCATGTTCCTAATTTTTACAATCCAAATCAATCATTAATGCTACCAGTATAAAATAAATAAGAAATAAGAGGGGTTATTCATAATGAGTCCACATCCCTATAACTTTGATAACTTTACTCTTCTGGAATAAACTGATAAACCAAACGATGCTGACAGAACAAATTAAACCTTTAGCCAAGCAAAAATATCCACTGCTGATATTGACCAACGTTCTAAACCTTTAATCACTGCTAAAGGCTCATTATTTCCTTCAGTTGCAATATGTACTTTCGGTAATCCTGTTTGAAAAACGGTGACTGACTTTGCTGAAGGATCAATCAACCAACCTAATTCTGTTCCTTGTTGTAAACAGAAAATAATCTTTTCCATCACTAAGGTAACAGATTGTTCAGGAGACATAATTTCAATAATCCAATCGGGATAACGTAAAAATTGATCGGCCATTTCTCCATCTATATCTCTTGGCAAATTCTCCCAACGAATCACCGCAATATCTGGCACAATTGAACGTTCTGCAAAAGTACAACGCAATTCAGGTAGAGCATAAGCTAATTTTTGAGGTTTAGCCTGTTGATTAATGGCAGAGGCTAACTCAAATTGTAAGATGCTGTGTTTTCCTTTGGGCATAGGTTTTTGAGTGACAATTCCATGATAATATTCCCTAGCAGGCTTAGTTTCTGGAAGGGCAAGAAATACTTCGAGGGAAAGGGCTTGTTTATCTTCTATTGTGGCAAACATTAGATTGATTTCTCCGATCTTGAGTTGTTTTATATTATAAGCTTCTGACTCCTGACTCTCAGGACAATTTTTGATTTTTGCCATAAGTCTAATCTAAAAATACGGGTTTTTCTTTAAGCTCTAGCACGAAAAATTTGATTAGCAGTGAGGTTTAACTCTGGAAAAACCCCTGAAATAAGACGTTGATCCTGTTTAAATAAATTACCTTGATATTCTCCATCGATTAATTGATAGATAGAAATGGTGGGTTCTTTGGGGCTGCCGATATATCGGGCCGAACCTTTGGCTAAATAATCGATAATCCAATATTCAGCAATTCCTAATTGTTCGTAGTCGTCGAATTTTTTCAGATAATCATCTCGCCAATTGGAACTGACAATTTCAATAATTAATTTAGCTGATGTTGCCAGAGAAATTGAGGAAGCGGTTTCCCAATAGGGATCATTAACTAGATTTTCTCTGTCTAAGACAATAATATCGGGTAGATAACCTGTATGGGGGCGAAGGGGTTTTACTGCGGCAGTATTGGGGATAAAATAGGGCAATTGCTGCCGATTTATCTCTAAGAATAGGGTTCCAGAAACAAATCCGCCAATTTCTTCGTGTTTTCCGATCGGTCGCATCATGGCCAATAATTTTCCTGCGATTAATTGGTATTGTTGTCCATCATCGGGATATTGATTGATATAGTCATCAAAAGTCAACAATTGGGGGATAGTTTGGGTTGTGGTCATGGCAGTTAGGGGGAATAAGAGAGATGATTTTTCTAGATTCTAACTCGATTAACGACGTTGCCACCAAGTCAATCCGGCTAGGGTAAATCCCACTAAAGGCATCACTACCATCCCTATCCAAAAAATAGCGTTAGCTTGCAGGGGATTTAAATTAATTCTTCTATTTTCTGGTTCCTTGGCCCGGATAGATAAGGTGGCTGTTTCACCACTGGCTAACCACTGCACAGAATTTAAAAATATATCTCCGTTTAACTGTTGTTCAAATAGTCCATCGCTGGCAAAGCTGGCATTACCAATCACAATTAATTTACCTTTTTTTCCCGTCAGAGCAACTCCTAGATCAAAGGGGCCCGCTAAATCTTTTTCAAGGTTAAACTGGAGATTCTGATCATTTAAATCACTCTCAGCCCACATTTTATCATTAGTAATCATTAAAGATACGGCTTCAATTCCTTCGACGGGAACGGTAGCGATGGGACGAGCAAAGGGAAAGATAGAAATACCGTTAGCAAAATCGCGAGTAATGGGATGATTACCGTAATTGGTAATAATGGGACTAGCCGGACCTAAACCAATGATTTCCCCGGCACCGGAAGCATCAATAATAATCCGATTATCTAGTTTCACACCCCAAGGGGTTAATAAGGGTTCTAATCCGGTTTCGGTTTGGGGGTCAATCAGTAATAAAATTTTGCCCCCTTGATTGAGATAGTTTTTTAAAGCGGTGACTTCTTGGGGAAATATTTTTCTTTTGGGACTGGCAATAATAATGACATCGGCATTATTGGGAATGGTGGAACGTTCCACTAGATTAAGTGGTTCTACTTGATAACCTTTTGCTTCTAAACTCTTGACTGCTTGTCCTAAACCTCCTTGAGGTTCTTTGATGGCATTTTCTCCATGACCTTGCAGAAAATAAGCGGTTAAAGTGCGATTAGTTTTAGCGGTTTCGATAGCGTTACTCAGTTTCGCTTCGGTGAGACTTTCCTGTTCACTAATAGTTTTCAGGGGTTGTTTTTTTTCACCATACTGTAGATAGACTCTGGAGAGATTATCATCAGCTAGTTTTTTAAATTCTTGGACAATATTGGGTTTTTTCTCCGGGTTAACTATCTCGTACTGAAATTGAGGATTTTTGCGTTGATAATTGGCTAAAAGTTCCTGTTCGTTGGCACTGATTCCCCGGGTTGAAAAAATCCAGACTTTGACGGGTTTTGACAGATTGGTTAATAGTCTTTCGGTTTGGGGGGATAAACTAAAGATTTGGTTTTCGGTTAAATCAACTCGATAGGGATAACGGAGGGCGAGAAAGTTAATTAAACCGATAACGCTGAGGACAATAATAGTAGTAATGAGGGTTTGAGTGCCGGTGCGGGTACTTCTTTTTTGCCAAAAGTCTTTGGCAGTGGTTACTAATAACAACAGCCACCCTAGAAACAGAATAGCCCCGGCAATTAATAACCCCAGAGAGAGGGATGACCATTGACCGGAGATTAACCCCACGGTTAGGCCGGCACTACCCAGAAATAGGGCGGGTATATAGAGAAATTTACTGTATTTTTGCCAGGATATCATAGTTAGTTTCTTTGATAACGGTCCGCTTCGATCGCTTGAGTAGTTAGGAAGATTCCCAGCAGAATATAACTGAGGAAGATGACTAAACTACTACTGTCAAAAATTCCCCGCACGAAATTGTTAAAGGGTTGATACCAAGATAGATGGGAGAGCAATTCTTTCAGGAAAAATCCGATCTGTTCTCCCACTTCTCCTCCAATGCGATCTCGAAAGAAGGTTTCGGCATTGTTAGCAATGACATCCAGTATCCAGATAAATAAGATGGTGATAAAGGTGATGATGTAAGCAAGGATAGAACTATTGGTGAGGGAGGAGATAAACATCCCAAGGGCTAGGATGGCCGCTGCTAGTAAAATTAATCCTAGATGAGCTAGTAAAATACTGGCTATATTCACCGGGGGAACTGCGGCACTAAAAACTACTATTTCGTAAATCCACAGGGGGGTAATCATCACAGTAAAAAAGGCCAGCACTCCCAATAATTTACCGATCGCTATACTCCAATTAGTCAGGGGGGAAGTGGCTAAAAGTTCTAGGGTTCCCTGTTTTTTTTCCTCTGCGTATAATCCCATAGACAGGGCTGGCAAAATTACCAACAATAAAGAGGACAAAATCATGCCGATGAAAGTGGTCATAAATTCAGACACCGTATCTCTGGCTACCAGAAATCCCGATTGTTCCTGAATACCAATATCGAGAATAATGCCGTAGAGAAGGGAGTTAAAGAAAAATCCTGCTACTAACCAAAATATCCCCATAATGATATAGGCATTGGCAGCCGTAAAATAGCTTTGAAATTCCTTGCGAAAAATCGCCCAGATATTATTGATCATGCCTCTCCTCCTGGTGGTTATTTTCCCCACTGCCGATTACTTCCAGAAAGATATCTTCTAGGGTTTTACGGGTGCGACGCATTTCTAATAAGTTATAACCATTGTTGACAACTATTCTAGCAAGTTCTGCCCCTAAGTTTGTTCCCACTTGACCAACAATTTTGAGCAGGTTATCGCCGACTTTTGCTGCTTGCTCGACTTGCGGCAGTTGTTGAAGGATTTCTAGCAGGTAATCCCTATCACCCTCAATCTCAATTTCATAACTGGAACTGGCAGGGGTAGCGGTAGTAATATTATTGGCTACGATGCGACCCCGATTAATAATTGTCGCTCGATCGCAGGTAATACTCACTTCTGGTAAAATATGAGTGGAGAGAATAATTGTATGTTCTCCCGCTAAACTTTTAATCAGATTTCTCACCTCGATAATCTGTTTCGGATCCAATCCTACTGTCGGTTCATCTAAAATAATTACTGGTGGATCATGTACGATTGCTTGGGCAATTCCCACACGCTGTTTATAACCCTTGGACAACTTGCGGATAATAACTTTTCTTTTTTCTAGTAACTGACATTTGCTTAAAACTAAATCTACCCGCGCTTTTCTATCCCCCGATGAGATGCCTTTAATCCGTGCGACAAAATCCAGAAAACTTTCTACGGTCATCTCTGGATACAAGGGGGGATTTTCGGGAAGATAACCAATGCGACGACGCACTTCTAAGGATTGTTGATGTACATCGTATCCTGCTATCCTTGCTGTTCCTGTTGTAGCAGAAATATAACCGGATAAAATCCTCATAGTCGTGGTTTTTCCCGCTCCATTTGGTCCCAAAAAACCGAGTATTTCTCCTTTTTCTACGGTAAAATCCACGTCACTGATTGCCGCGGTAGAACCATAAATTTTACTCAGATGTTCCACTTCAATCATAAGCTTTATCAGTTATCAGTTATCAGTTATCAGTTATCAGATGTGAGTTTTCAGTCAATAGTGTTAAGTGACAAGTTCGGAGCTTTCTTTTCACTGATTACTGATTTTTCCCAGACTATGATCCCGATTAATTTCTACCACTAGATGCGCTTGTTTGAGCAGGGGTGGGAGAAATAATTGCGGATGTAAACTTTTCCAAAAATACTTGACAAATTCCTCGATTTCTGATGGGTTCATACCTCCTTTTGCTTCGGCTGCCTGTCGCCATTGTAAACTGTAACGGTAGTCAAGGGGATAAAGAATCAGTAAGCGATCGATTTTTGACCAGAGGGGTAGATATTCTCGCAATCTTTGATTATTATCCCTGGCGAATTGTCGGTCTTCTTCGCTATTAATCGGATCGGGGGCACGATCAAAGACTGTTTCCTCTATTGGATTCATGCCCACAAACCAACCCTCGAAAAAAAGAATATCAACTTGTTCCACTTGTTCCGGTGCAATTCTATCTCCTTGTCCTCGATGCAGGGACTTGTCAAAACGCGGGATTAAAATCGGACTTTCTTGCTGACAAACCTGTTCTAAAACTTTAATTCCTAATTCTATATCATGAGTACCCGGTGGACCACGCCAGCGCAATCTTTTATCCTTTTGACGCAATTTTATTCGCTCATTATAGGTCTTATAAATATCATCTAAAGAGAGATTATTTACTTTTAAATCAAAATAGGCTAAAATAATCGACATTATCGATGTTAAAGTGGTCTTCCCCGTGCCTTGGGGGGCCAAAATGCCTTGAATCAACGGTTTTGCGTGGTTGCGTAGCTGTAGCGCCCAGGGAATCCAGAAGCGCCAACAGCTGATCAAAATCTGATTTGGCTGATTTATACCTAACTCCTGACATTTTTGCCAGACTCGCGGCCAGAGAATCGTTAATAGTTCCGCCCTTTCCTGTAGGATGAGAGGGTTAGTCTCCCTAAAATTTAAGGATTCGATCTCTAGTAAATCTTCTAGATCCGCCTGACTTAAGGGATTTTCGTCGATTAATCCCCGTAAAATCGTCAAAATCTTCATAGCTATTATCGGAATTAGGAAAAAACTGTCCCAGTGATTCAGGAGTAATTCTCTGGGTTATGGGTTCGCTCAAGATTTTTTTGTAAGAGTGTTTTTTAGGGTTATTTGCCCAAAAATGAAGGGTTCGCAGGCAGGCACGGATTCCCACTATATATATAAGTATATGTCAAGTTCCCTTTTCAGTCAAGGGGTTTGGCCAAAAATCTCTCCTGCTTTTACTGGGTTTAAAGTGAACAAAGTAACCAGAGAAAAAGGAATTGCTATTATGGAAATGGAGGAAATTTAGAGGTCACTGAGCCTTGTCGAAGTGAGGAAATTTATGGATCCACGTTTAGAAAGTTTTGTCAAAAATTTGTTTAGGGGACTGGTGGCAGGAGACGGCGATGTTTTTTCGCGAATGGCTTCGAGTCATGAAGGCGCTAGTCCTGTTTATCCCGAACCTTTGGCCGGAATCGTCAGCACTATCAAGGCAGATTTTGATCGGGGTAAATTTTCTAAACTGCGAACGCATTCGGATTATGAGGAGGCGATAGTCCCCTATTTTGAAAGTTTTGCTTTGCTTTATTCTCCCGAAAATTTTCCTATAGAATCGGAGGATGAAGACGATAATGAATGAAGCGCAAAAAGCTGTATTAGAGATAGTTGAATCGGTTTACACCGATGGGGGAGATGCGATCGGTGAACCAGAATCATCCGAAGATGAAAAGTTTATTTTCGTTCAATTCCAAGATGGCGAAAAACTTTTGGAGGCTAAAATTAGCGACCGCAAACAATTGACAAAAATCGCGGCAATGTCTTTTTCTATAAGGGTTTCATACTTTATAAACCTGTACGTTGCATAAGACAAACCGAAGAGTCAAAAGGTTTGAGAGCACAATAAATATTGATAGCGGTTCTCGCATCTGTGCGGCACACTTAAACCTTTGCTGATTAAACTGTTCAGGATCGGAAATGTACCTCTTCTGAATCAGAAACGCTATATTTATCAATCTGCCGTGAAAACCTTAGAAATTCCCAAGTCTTTAACCCGTTCGTCACCGATCGAGGTGTTAAAAATGGGTGACAATACTACTTTTAGTTTTTCTTCCGAGTACCCAGTGGATCGGGGGTGGGGTGTGGAGATTTTAGACCACGCTCCCAGTTCGGTCGATTTATCGCGAATGTCTTCGGCTAATTTACTGTTCAATTTTGAGGTTTATATGATTTGGTATGGATGCGGTCGTTGCGCTAATTTAGACAAGAAAAGCCTTGGTAAATGCAGTTTTTTAACAGGTGAGTTACAGCCTTTACCGATAGGCATTGTCAGCGGTCAAATGCACCACGTCAAAAAGTGGCCAAACCAAGATACTGACTTGGTTTTTTCCCTAGCTGATGGTTTTAAAGAAGTCGAGATTATTATTACCAACAAAGAGGATTTTGTTGAAGGTATTTTTTGGGATCAGCAAGATTTTGAAACGATTGGTTTTTTTGGCTCGGAAGTTTTGATTTTAGTGGGGTACGAGTCGGAAAATGAAGGGGCGTTAGTAATTAAATGGGAATCGCCTTATGTTAAGGGTGATTTGCTGTCTCTTTATTCGGAGTACGAAAGATTAGACGACGAATTCACTGAAATGTTCAAGGAAGATCAAGAGGAGCTAGATGCGCTTCCCGACAAGCTAGAGGTTCGGGCGCTTTCTTTAAATTCCTTGCTTAATCACAGTCCTATGGATGTAAGGCTAGAAAATTATCACGGAGAAAGGCAATAATGAATGAAGCGCAAAAAGCTGTATTAGAGATAGTTGAATCGGTTGACACTGATGGGGTAGATGAAGCTCGGATAACCAGAATTATCCGAGGATGAGGAGTTTATCTTAGTCCAGTTTCAAGATAAGGATTCGATCGCTAGTAATTCTTCCAGATCCGCCTCAGTTAAGGGATTTTTGTCGATTAATCCCTGTAAAATCGTCAAAATCTTCATAGCTGTTATCAGAATTAGCAAAAAACTGTCCCAGTGATTCAGGAGTAATTCTCTGGGGTTAGCCACCAATACCAGCAGATTAATCCCGCTCAAGATTTTTTTGAGAGTGTTTTTTAGGGTTATTTGCCCAAAAATGAAGGGTTTGCAGGCAGGCACGGATTCCCACTATATATATAAGTATATGTCAAGTCCCGTTTTCAGTCAAGGGGTTTGGCTAAAAATCTCTAGCTTTGTCTCCAGTTTCTCAATCGGTTAGACTAAGAATTATTCACATTACTTAACAAAACAGCAGATGAATACAGCTGCTCTGACGACAAGGCAAAATTGGCAATGGCAAGGAAATTCTATACACTATGTGCAAGCGGGTGCTAGAGTTGCGGGAAAACCCCCGTTACTATTAGTCCACGGTTTTGGCGCTTCCACCGACCATTGGCGAAAAAATGTGCAAGGTTTAGCCTCAGAATGGGAGGTATGGGCGATCGATCTGTTAGGATTTGGTAGATCAGCTAAACCGGATATTGTCTATAGTGGCAATCTTTGGCAGCAACAATTAAATGATTTTATCAAGGAAGTTGTGGGCCAACCGACGGTTTTAGCGGGTAATTCTCTGGGGGGTTACGCTTCTCTCTGTGTGGCTGCTAATCATTCCGAGAATGTTCGGGGATTAATTCTCCTCAATAGCGCCGGTCCCTTTAGCGATACAGAAAGCAATCGTCAGCCTAATTTAGCACAAAAATTACTGCGATCGATGCTGCTGCAACCTTGGGCCAGTTATCTCTTATTTCTCTATACCCGTCAACCCAAAACTATCCGCAAAACCCTAGAGAAAGTATATCTCGATCGCAGTGCCATTACCGAGCAGTTAATAGAAGATATCCGTCGTCCTTCCCTGGATGCGGGAGCAGCCAAAGTTTTTGCTTCTGTGTTTAAATCTCCCCGGGGGGAAAATGTGGATATTCTCCTGCAAAAGTTAAGCTGTCCCCTGTTGATGTTATGGGGTGAAGGGGACCCTTGGATGAATACTAGGGAACGCGGGGCCAAATTCCGTCAATACTATCCTTCTCTGACAGAATATTATCTCACTGCGGGTCATTGTCCCCACGATGAAATTCCCACAGAGGTTAACCGGTTGATTAGTGATTGGATGAAAAGCTTATAGGTAGTTAGGGACCGGTTATCAGGTTTTTATTCTCTTGACGCTTATCTGACCTGAAAAAAGAGGGTTCGCAGGCAGGCACGGATTCCCATTCTACATATAATTATCTGTCAAGTGCGGGGATTTGTCAAGGTTTTTTTTGAGGAAATCTGCCAGAATTTGGCCAGTAGAAAAGACATTGGCCGGTATTGGTAGAGAAGCAAATGGATGAGTAATTTTAGGAGATAACTATCTACTTTATGTCTCTGTTGGTTCCCCAATCTAATACATCTGTCTGTCTTTGTTGCAGTTGTTTGGCCGTTTCTTCTAACCAAGCAAGATAGTCTTGTCCGTATAAGTCTTTAGTAGTGGTCAGGTATCAGGTTTTTATTTTTTTGACGCTTATCTGACCTGAAAAAAGAGGGTTCGCAGGCAGGCACGGATTCCCATTCTATACATAAGTATCTGTCAAGTGCGGAGATTTGTCAAGGTTTTTTTTGAGGAAATCTGCCGGAATTTGGCCAGTAGAAAAGACAAGTGATCGCCAGATATTGGATAGGTATAGAAACGCGGGATAAGAGATTGTTTCACCTTTGCCTGTGAGCTACAATAAGCAGATGAGCAAGAGGATAGGATTACGGGAGTTTTGACAATGCGGTTACTACGGGTTCAGGTTCCTGACTTTCGAGTGTTAAAGAATATTGATATTAGTTTTGATAAAGACTTTTTTCCCCAGATATTCCCTATCGGTAGTCAAAATGGCGGTGGCAAAAGTACCCTTCTACAATTAATTTTTATCTTGCTTCATTGTTCTGGTGATTCAGAAAAAATAGAATACGTTGTAAATTTACTCGATCGATGTCAACTAGAAGATGAGTTAGACCAGAAATCCTTGGCTATTTTTGAAATTCTAACCGACAATCAGGAAGAAGTAAAACTAGAATTTTTTATTTGCAGAGATGCTTATATAAAAGACTTGCTATCTAACCTTGACGGACAAAAAGAAGATTTGGATACTGTTAACGTTGATGATCTAAAAAAATTACAGGACATTGAACAAAAAATCAAAAAGCTAAATGGCCAACGTGAAAGACTCAAAAACATTGAAAAACAACTTAAAAGCTTGTTGAACCCAGAGGATGAAACAGAAAGAAACCAATTAATTCGACATTTATTTGCCCAAGAAGAACTCAATCATTTATTTGATTTAGATATAATGTCATCAATAGATAGATTAATTTCGGGTGAATATTCAACAAGTTTTTTAGAGATAATAATGGATGCTATTCAAGATAAACTAGGAATGACGAATGCTCAAATATACATTGATGCCCCTCAATCTCAAACATTACTTCAGCAAACAAAAATAATTAAAAATATTTTAGGAATAAATAAGTTAGTATATCTTTGTCAAGCAAACAACCAGAAGAATGAAAAAATATTTTTGCTGTGTAAATTTAGTCAAGCCATCCAAGAAGAATTTCAATTATTCATGAAAGAATTATCCTCAAAAATATTTTTAGCAGCACCTTCAACGCAAGTTTTTATCTTTTTACCTAAAGCCACAAACAAGAGTCTTTTTAAGATAAATCAAGGGAATCCAGACTCCAGTAACTATTATTTAGCCATGGCAGATGTTAAAAAGAAACTTAGCAACTTATTTACCTACGATTTTCTGCCCGTTGAGCTATTGATTAATTACTTTATCATGGCTCGTGATCAAGATTTTGCTCAAGCTATAGAAACTGGTGAATATGGAAATAATTATCAACTAAGACGGCAAAACTTAAATTCAATTTTATCCGACAAAGAAATTAATTTAGATAAAGATATATCGGGGATTACCTTTAAATTCAAAGGAGACACAAACGGAGAAGAATTATATCCAGAGGATTTGAGTCATGGGGAACTGAAGCGATTAAGTATCTATCTGTGGCTAAAGTATCGTAGGATAAAAGATGCGATTGTCTTGATGGATGAAATTGAGATTGCTCTCCATCCCGACTGGCAATATAAAATTATTGAGGACTTGCAGGAATGGGAACCTAGCAATCAATATATCTTAGCCACTCATTCCTATGAACTCTGTCAAGCTTTAACTCCCGCTCATGTTAAAGAGATAGAACCGAAACTATTTAAATAAAGATTGAGAAACTAACCCATGAGTCTTAGAGAAACAGAACTTTTAGAACATTGTCAATTTATTCTGGCAAACCGTCAAATTCGTAATAAATTTGTCATCCTCTGTGAAGGGGAAATCAAAAAAACTGCCGGCAGGTTATCTCCTCAATCCTATCGAGCTATGGAAGATTTTCCCGATGCTAATTTTTATAAAGCTTGTGTTCCTAGGGATTGGAGACAAAAGATACCGACTTTTTTTAACTGTGGTGATAGAAATGATGTTTTAAATACTTACTTTCATCTTTTACGTTTACATGAAGAGAAACCAGAGAATTCTTATTTAAATCCCCAGCAGCTTTTCGCTATCGTCGATTTGGACTTACAAAATAAAAGTTTAGATGATTCCTACCCGTTTAAGGATTTAGAGGAAATTTTTGAGGACTTATATGACAAATCACTGATTAAAGTCAATCAGGTTGGACAGCATAGAATCTGGGTAACGGGATTGATTCATAAAGAGTCTTATTTCATTTTCCCCGATATTCAACCAATTCTTAGCGAACATTCGGCTGTTTATCGAGATTCCGATGCTAGACTAGAAAAGATTTATCTTGATATGGCAGATAAAATTAAGGATGATGCCGATTTAAAAAATAATTTTTCCAGAGTTAAAGAGAGAATCTCTCATTGTCAAAACCTAGAACTATCGGAAGTGGAGAAATTACAAGTATCTTGGCAAAAACAATATCAAGTTAGCAACGACAATAGCCAATCGGAATTAGTGCTGGCTCTGTTGACTATCAAAAAAGCGAAGCAATATTGGTTACAAGTTGAACCTCCAGGGGACTATACATCACCCCCAGAAAGATATAGAGAACAACTGGCATTACAAATAGGAAGATTTTATGCCCACAATAGCGATAATCCAAGCTGCCATATTTCCCATCTCCTAAAACTGCTGAAGCTAGAACTCAACCCCAGGGAGCAGGAATAAATTTAATCGCATTATCTGACCTGAAAAAAGAGGGGTCGCAGGCAGGCACGGATTCCCATTCTATATATAAGTATCTGTCAAGTGCGGGTATTTGTCAAGGGTTTTTCTGAAAAAATCTGCCGGAATTTCAGGGTAGAAAATCGGAATCGAGGATTTGTTCGGGACTATAGGGGCAGCTTTCGGCAAAGATAGCGGCCGGTAATTCGCTTTTTTGTCGGACTCGCTTCACTGCTTTGGGGTAAATAACGGCGATTCTGGTTAAAAAATAGTTATAGAGGGTTTTTGACTCCAATAAAAGTTCTAATTCCACCCGAAAGTTACCGATTTCGTCCTGCCATCCCCTCGCACATCTTTCTAGTTCCCCCGGCCAGTATTGGTAGAGAAGCAGATGAATGAGTAATTGCAGGAGATAACTATCCACTTTATGTCTCTGTTCATTCCCCAAAGCTTCGATTTCTTCCCTGAGATGTTCCCAATCTAATAAATCTGTCTGTCTTTGTCGCAGTTGTTTGGCCGTTTCTTCTAACCAAGCAAGATAGTCTTGTTCGTATAAGTCTTTAATTGTCATCCCCTGTCTTCTTTATTCCTTGCGCTTATTTGACCTGAAAAAAGAGGGTCTGTAGGCAGGCACGGATTCCCATTGTATATATAAGTGTATGTCAAGTTTCGGGATTTGTCAAGGGTTTTGACAGTAGAAAGGGAGAAAATTTTTAGCAATACACTTGTTCTAACATAGCAGCAGTGAGAGATTTTTGGCCGTGATAATAGAGACGACGATTGAGACAACCGATCGATTTAACATAGGTAGATAGGGTTCCCAGATCGTGGGAAATAATTAAAATGGTCATCCACTCATTCAATTCTTGCAACAGGGAAAAAATACTAGCACGCATTTGGGGATCGACACTGGCAGTGGGTTCATCTAAAATCAAGAGACGGGGTTCTACCGCTAAAGCGCGAGCGATATAAACCCGTTGGCGCTGTCCTCCCGAAAGTTCAGCAATCGACCTTTTTTTCAACGCTAACATTCCCACACTATCTAAAGCTTTATCTACCCTTACCTCATCTTTTTTACTATAGCCTTGCCAGAGTTTTTTGCTGCTCAATCTCCCCATTTTCACCACCTCACCCACAGTGATGGGAAATGAGCGATCGCATTCGACAAACTGCGGCACATAACCGACTAATTCCCGACCTTTTTGGACACTTTGTCCCAAAATACTGACTTCTCCGCGCCAAGGTTTCATTAATCCCAGTAAAACCTTAAGCAATGTAGTTTTCCCTCCTCCATTCGGGCCGATAATTCCCAGAAAATCCAATTCCTGAATGGTTAAATTAATATCTTCGAGGATGGGTTCCTGTTCGTAGCCGGCCCAGAGATTATTAATGGTAATGATCGTTGACATATACAAGCAATTACTGATTTAAAACTGTGGCCATTTTTTGGGAAACTTGTCGCAGGTTTTCACTCCAATTTTGAGCAAAGGCACTAATAGGGATTACCTGTCCCCCAATTTCCCTAGCAATAGTTTCGGCACTTTTCTGGCTAAATTCTGGTTGAGCAAAAATAACTTTAATATTCTCTTTTTTTGCCTGTTTGATTAGTTGACTTAACTGGGCAGCACTCGGTTCATTGCCTTCGATTTCGATCGCAATCATCTCTAAACCGTAATCTTGGGCAAAATAGCCCCATTCGGGATGAAACACCATAAATTTTTGGTTTTTGATCCCTGCCAAGTTTTGCCGAATTTCTTGATCTAATGCGTCTAATTCCTGACGGAATTTTTCCAAGTTAGCCCGATAGATAGTTTCCTGATCGGGATCGAGTTGTGCTAGGGTTTGATAAATAGTCTCTGCTTGTGCTTTGACTCGTTTTGGTGATAACCAAATATGGGGATCTAGGGTGTTTTTTCCAGCTTGATGTTTTTCTTCCTTGCTGTGATCATGATCGTGATTATGTTCTGCTGTCAAAGGGATTTTATCTACTCCTTGACTGGTATCGACGATTAACATCTGTTGGTTAACACTGTTTAAGCGATCTTTCCAAGCATCTTCTAAGGATACACCGATTTTAAAGTAGGCTTGGGATTGGGCTGTGGTTTTTAATTGTTCGGGTTTTGGTTCATAGGTGTGGGGATCTGTCCCGGGTTGAATCATGGCATTAACACTGACTCTATCACCGCCGATGCGTTTGACAAAATATTCCTGCGGTACGATACTCACTGTCACCTGTAAGGGTGTCTTTGCTTCCTCTTCCTTGACCGAGGGACCACTACAAGCTGTTAAGCTGGCTATAGTCATTGTTAAAGCGATCGCTGTTAACTGGAAATTTTTACCCATCGGATTAACTGAGTCTGATTATGATTCTCATCTTATCACAGTCGGTGAGAATCGTTATCATTCTGAAAATATCTCGGTATAGATGTACTGGGTTTTCGTCCTTCGATCTTTCGCTCCCAATTAAAAAATTTTCTCTTGCTAACTAGGGCTTGACATGATATTATATAGATAATGGAAAATCCGTGCGCCTACGACCCCCCTCTGGTCAAGTCAAATAAAGCCCAAAAAAATTAGCCCCAAAAAGTAGTCGGTGAACTGAAAACTCACAACTGATAACTGATAAGCTGTTGACTAAGTAGGGAAGCACAATTATTTGTCGGATGGGTTAGCGCACTTCGTAATCCCTGGGGGTGTTGGGTTTCATGCTTCAACCCAACCTACGTTCGTCTTATATTTAATTCCACCCACCCACTTATCTAAATTACTCGTTAAGACTGCACCGGAGTGCCAGAGTTGGGAGAGGAAGCCTGAGCATTTGTACTAAAAATCCCCATAGGCAGTTTAAATTCAGTAGAGCTTAACTAGGGTTTGCTGAATAAATCTAAAAACCTTATCCAACAACGTTTTTAGACTTTTTTTCCTTCAAAAAGTGCCGACCCTTGGAGTGATTGGGGGGAAAATTCAGGGACTTTTTCCCTGAAAATTAGGTAATTGACCACCTGAAAATGGGTAAAACCCCAC
>NZ_JADBSA010000203.1:0-7200 GCF_020246945.1 Microcystis sp. M113S1
CTGACTTAACACCTGTTCGGGGTCATCGGTATTGCTGAGGACGGCAAAGGGTAATAAACCGGGATGATGGAAAAATTGTGGTGTATTTTCTTCCCAAAGACGGATGACTTGAAAAGAATGAAAGGTTTCCCCCAGACGGAAAGTATTTTCTTGTACTAGCGGGGAATCACTGCGTCGCAGATAAATTACCACTTGACGCATTGGTTTTTGGGGATGACGACGATAGACGCGAATGCGATAATCGAGCATTCGGAAAGGAATCTGGGAGTCGGGGTCGGTTTGAAACTCGGTATGGAGAATTAATTGCTCTGACTGCAAAAAAATCAGAGAATCAGCGCGAATGGGGTCTAATTGTAATTCCGTCGGGTCGAGGACGGTTAAGGGGAGGGGAGAACCCAATAACCAAGTGGCTAGATCATCGGAGAAGTTTTCGGCGATAAATTTACAAATATTATCAAACATCGTGAGCGTTTTGCCTTTGTAATTGCTCGATCGCGTCGGGGGATAAATCGGTAAATCGGGCGATTTCTGGGATAGGAAAGCCTTTTAAAATAACTATAAAGTACCAAACAGACCTAACGTGATTTTCCCTGCACCGCCACCAACTAAAACCATCAGTAAATCGCAGGTGCTAATCATAGTAAAGAGATCAGATAAAGCTTGTTTTTCTTGAGAACTAATCATTTTTTCTGCTACTTATTTTAGATCATGATTTAATCCTGTTTTAATTTCACAAACATAATTAACGGTAGTATAATCGGTCTGAATAATTAACTTTCCATCAGCCAAGAATTTTATATATAGGGTTTATCTTCAATAGTTGCCTGAAAATTAGGTAAGGATTCCAGACAGGTGAAACATTGATGAAATAGGGGATGTTTGAGCTACATAAGCAATAGAAAGTTACCTTTTCTCTAAAATTAGTAGATATTCGGATTTCATGCCATCAGGATTTTTATTCTTGCGAGATTTGAATAATTGTCTGGTTTTAATTCTATCCTCAAAGACGGTATTAAAAATAAAGCCATTTTCCTGAAAATATTCCTGTAATATTCGCCAAGTTTCTACTTCCATTCCATCCACTTTCGGATTACCGACAAAAATGCAAGCTTTCCCAGCTTGTTTTAATTTTCTGGTGGCATTTTCTAAAGCATTGATAGTGTGACAAAAATAGGAATCGAGTATTTTATGTAAATTCTCTTTCTCTAAACTCGATCTCACCTGATTTAATGTTTCGGTTTCGATTAATCTGGTAGCCTGTCGGTAGGGAATTTCTAGCTTAGAGATTTTTTGCACTTCTTTTTCTGTATATCCTAACCAATATAAATCTAGTTTTGCTGTTCTGATATATTCCTGTGCTTGCAGATAGGGGGGTGAACTAATTAAACAATCTAACTCTAGATTTTGATCGATCTCAAAAGTGGCACTATCTACTCCTCCATAAAAAAGTACCTGATTACAATTATGCCAAGTTATGGCAATATATTGATTGACGCTGGTTAAAGTTTCAAAACTCATCTCTTTAATCGTTCGTTTTAATTCCTCTTGCCAATCTCTTTGTAATAGTTCCTGTATATCTGATTTTTTGTATTTCGATTGAAATAATTTAGGTTTGGTATGTTCTGCATAGGAAAACTGCTTACTAACTTTCACTAAAACCGCTTGAATGATCTGGGAATACAAATCAGGTTCTAGACTTTTTTGACCTGCCCAAAGTTTCTGTAAAACTGCTAAAATTTCCTCTGGATACCAATAGTTTAAATTTGACCACTGAGGGATAAATTTATCTTCGTTGGCAAAAACTTCTAAGATTTTTTTATCTAACTCTGAGTAACTCAATAGTTCTTGGTGTTCTGTGATCTTAATCGGTATAATATGGTTTAAAAGATAATTCAGGTCAGTTAAAACCGCATTTCTTTGACAAAGTTTAGCCTCTAAACCCACCGTACCCGAACCGGCAAAAGGATCGATAATCCAATCATCCTTTTTAGTGTAAGTATCAAGGCAAAATCTAACCACTTGGGGAATAAATTTGGCAGGATAATAATAGATGCCATGGGTTAGATAACTGGTGCTGGTGATTTCTGGTACTAAATCTCGAAAAGAAACTAATCGTGGGGTTCCCCGATTAAATTCTTCTAAATTATTAAAATCGAAAAGTTCTAACTGCATGATTCGGCTATCAATTCTTCCTAGGGTAGGCCAGCTAATTAAAATAAAGATTAAAACCGTAGTCGATCAATATTCTAACTTATCGTCCCTTAACCTAACCGAGAACTCAACTTTTTTACTTTTTACTTTTTACTTTTTACTTAACGTGATATACTGCCAGAGGAAAAAATGACGTTTTAATTAGTCTGCGTGAATAGCCAATCCTCGACGATCATAGAACAGGTTAGAGTCCTTGACCCCCTGACACAAACCGATCGCATTGCCGATGTCTGGATTGAGGAGGGGGTAATTAAAGCGATCGAATCTCAGCTTCCCCCAAGAGAAAATAGTAACTATATTTCCGGTCAAAACTGTATTTTTGCTCCCGGATTAGTCGATCTCTACAGTCATTCCGGGGAACCCGGCCACGAGGACCGAGAAACCCTTGCATCTTTGCTCAAAGCGGCCACGGCCGGAGGCTGCACCCGGTTGGCAATTCTCCCCAATACTCTCCCCCCTCTCGATCACCCGGCACTTATTAGCACATTACAGCAAAAAAGTCAAGGGTTTTTTGACTCAAAATCGACTCGTCTGCATTTTTGGGCAAGTCTCACCCTAGGAAGACAAGGGCAAAAAATGACGGAATTAGCCGATTTAATGCCTGTAGCGGTGGGTTTTACCGATAATCGCAGTCTAGAAGACTTGGGACTGTTGCGGCACTTATTGGAATACCTAAAACCCTTCGGTAAAAATATCGCCCTTTCCCCCGTAAATCAGCAATTAAGAGGTAATGGAGTCATGCGCGAGGGAGAAACCTCGATTCGCTTCGGTTTACCCGGAGATCCTGCTATTTCCGAAACCACTGCTTTAGCCACAATTTTAGAAATCGTCGGCGAAACTAATACACCTGTTCACCTAATGCGAATTTCTACCCGTCGAGGAGTGGAATTAATTCGCGAGGCAAAAATGCGGGGATTGCCGATAACCGCTAGTGTGACGTGGTTGCATCTCCTCTTAAATACAGGATCGATCGCCAGCTATCATCCCAGTTTACACCTCGCTCCACCCTTGGGCAACGAAAGCGATCGCAAGGCGTTAATTGCGGCAATTAAGGAGGGAATTATCGATGCAATCGCGATCGATCATCGTCCCTATACCTACGAAGAAAAAACCGTCTCTTTTGCAGAAGCACCCCCCGGCGCGATCGGGTTAGAATTAGCTTTACCGCTACTCTGGGAAAAATTAGTAATAACCGGGCAATTATCAGCTTTACAATTATGGCAAGCGCTTAGTCTCAATCCCTGTCATTGTTTGCAACAAAAACCGGCATCTCTCAACCCCGGCAATCCCGCGGAAGCAATTCTTTTTCATCCCCAAGCAAGCTGGAAAGTAACGGCAAATAATCTTCACTCCCTCAGTCACAATACTTTCTGGTTAAATCAAACAATTACGGGAAAAGTCTTAGAAATGTGGAATTTTTAAAGGGTGGCCAATTTCTATCTTGAGACTCTCCTAGTTTTTTGGATAATGATCAGCTAGAATTCTAGAGAGAACTAGAGTAATGCCATGGAAAAAGAACTGGTATCGGACAAGCGCGGTTATCTGCTTCGCACGGTGGCAGAAGCTAAAGAAATTGTCCTTAATTGGTTGCGAGAAATAAATTTAGTTAATGCGATTAAATTAGGTTTACCAGAAGTGGATGACAGATATCATATTTGGCGAATTCCTTTATGTAATGAACAGAAAAAAACCGTTGGGGAAGTGGTGATCGATGCCTACACCACCGAAATTTTATTAGATAAAACAACTCGGACTGAAATTATTATCGCTCGTCTGTTAAAACAGGATGAATCTAAATTAGAAACCCGCAAGAAACCCAAAAAAGAATATAAGCTTTCCTCTCTGAGAAATACCATCGGATTTGGTGATTGTAGCGAACTTTTGGAGGAAATGCCCGCAGAAAGTGTTGATTTAATCTTTACCTCACCACCCTATTTTAATGCTCGTCCGGAATATTCAGAATTTGAAGAATACGAAAGCTATCTATTGAAGCTGCGACAGGTAATCAGAAAATGTCATCGAGTTTTGAGTGAAGGACGTTTTTTTGTCATTAATATTTCTCCCGTGCTGTTGCGTCGTGCTTCCCGTAATCAAGCTTCTAAACGTATTGCTGTCCCCTTTGATTTGCATCGAATTTTTGTTGAGGAAGGTTACGATTTTATTGATGATATTATTTGGCTAAAACCAGAGGGAGCAGGGTGGGCAACTGGTAGAGGACGCAGATTTGCCGCCGATCGCAATCCTCTCCAATACAAAACTGTGCCGGTGACTGAATACGTTTTAGTCTATCGTAAACATACGGATTTACTCATCGATTGGCATATTCGTAATCATCCCGATCAAGAAGTAGTAAAAGCCTCAAAAATTGCCGATGGTTATGAACGTACTAATGTCTGGAAAATTAACCCAGTCACTAACTCAAAACATCCCGCCGCTTTTCCTGTAGAATTGGCAGAAAAAGTTATTACTTATTACTCTTTTAAAGGTGATGTGATTTTAGATCCCTTTGCCGGTTCAGGAACCGTGGGATTAGCAGCAGCTTCTTTAGATAGACGTTTTGTTTTATTCGAGAGTAATTTTAATTATATTGAACTGATGCGAAAGTTAATTACTGAAGGCAATAAGATTGATTTAGACTCAGTTATTTGGCTTAATTGTCCGTTAGAAAACTAACAATGAGCGAGGTAAACACCATGACAGCCAGTAAAAGTCACGCTTATTTTACTCCAAAAGACTATCTAGAAATAGAGAAAATTAGTCCCATTAAACACGAATATATGCAAGGGCAAATCTTGGCGATGGCCGGGGCAAGTAAAGCCCATGTTATCATCACAGGTAATCTTTCGGCCCAATTAATTAATCATTTACGGGGTAGTGGTTGTCTTGCCTTCGCTACCGATATGAAAGTGCGTCTCCCTAGCTTAAATATCTTCTATTATCCCGATTTTGCCATTACTTGTGACGAACGGGATCGAGTTTCCGAGGAGGATTTTATCCTGCATCCGCAAGTGATTATCGAAGTTTTATCCGACTCCACAGCAGCCTTTGATAGAGGCGATAAATTTGCCAATTATCAAACTATCCCCGAATTACAGGAATATCTTCTGATTCATCAACAACAAGTCTTAATTGAACAATATCAACGTCAATCTAATAACCTCTGGATTCCCCATATTTATCAAGCGGGAGATTTAATCACTATTAACTGTATTAACTTTTCTTGTCCGATAGAAATTCTTTATCAAAACCTAGAAATTCTTAGCTAGAATCTTGGCCGTAAAAATGGTAAAATGGGTTCAGGTGTTAGGAAGAATTTGCCCTATTTCCTAAACCCCTAACAACTTAGACAATTAACCCCTTTGTCGAGTATTAATCACCTCACCGGCTGCATTAACTAACTCTAGCTGTAGCGGCATTTGTCCCATAGCGTGAGTGGAACAACTTAAACAGGGATCATAGCAACGAATACCCGCTTCCACACGGTTTAACATCGCTTCGGGAATTTCGCCACCATGGATATAATGTTGGGCGATTTGTTTCACTGTTTGATTCATGGCCAAATTATTATTACCCGTGGCAATAATCAAATTCACCGTTTCAATCAAACCATTTTCATCCACTTTATAATCATGGAATAAAGTACCCCGGGGCGCTTCACTAACTCCCACCCCTTGCAGATTATTAATTCCTGCTTCGGCACGACAGCGTTGAGAAACTATATCGGGATCGTCGATTAAAAGTTCGATACGCTCTAAACAGCCCAAAATCTCCACTAAACGAGCATAATGATAGTAAAAAGAAGAGGTTGCTACACCACCGACCCGATGGCGATATTCCCGTAACTCGATATCCGCCCCATCCGTGCCAAAATGGGAACAAACATTTAAGCGCGCCAACGGACCTACTCGATAGATACCGTTGGGATAACCGAGGGGTTTATAGTAGGGAAACTTCAAATAAGACCATTTTTCCACTGATTCGCCGATATAATCGCGATAATTGTCTTCGCTGAGGTTATCGGCCACAATATTGCCTTGACTATCAGTAAAACGAATATGACCGCCGTAGTGTTCCCACTCATCCCGTTTACCGACCAATCCCATAAACAGGGAAGGGAAATTACCAAAAGCGGCGATTTCGGTGGTTAAATTGTCTAGAAGTCCTTTAAACAGGTTTAAAGCCGTGTAAAGAGTCGCTTTAGACTCCGGCAGTCGTTCTTTAATCCATTGTCGCCCTTCTTCGCTCAAAGGAGAACGCACACCTCCCGGGACAGACCAAGCGGGGTGAATTTTTTTCGCTCCCAAAAGTTCAATAACTTTCTGTCCAAATTGACGTAAACGGATGCCTGCTCGCGCTAGGTCGGGATCGGCCGCAATTAAACCGAAAACATTCCGTTTAGCGGGATCACTTTCCCAACCAAGCAGAAAATCGGGACTGCTAAGATGGAAAAAGCTTAAAGCATGGGATTGGGTTAACTGTCCCAAATTCATCAAGCGCCGCAGTTTTTCACCCGCGGGGGGGATTTGCACCGCTAGAATTTTATCGCCAGTTTTGGCGGCACAAAGTAGGTGACTAACGGGACAAATACCGCAAATTCGGGCAGTAATTCCCGCCATCTCCCACATCGGCCGTCCCTCGCAGAATTTCTCGAAACCGCGATACTCGACCACATGAAAACGCACGTCATCCACTTCCCCCGCATCGTCAAGGAAAATCGAGATCTTGGCATGGCCTTCGATCCGGGTGACGGGATCGATAACGACGGTTTTAGTCATAGTAAGTCCTCATCGAAAATTTTGGGTCTGAAACCCCGTCGTTTCACGACGGCTTTACCGTTAAATACTAGCGCATTTACCAAATATATGCTAAAATGTGAGACATGGAAAAAGCCTATTCTTACCGATTTTACCCCACACCAGAACAAGAGTCGCTATTGCGGCGCACTTTGGGCTGTGTAAGATTAGTTTACAATAAAGCTCTCCATCTCAG
>NZ_JADBSA010000204.1:0-22030 GCF_020246945.1 Microcystis sp. M113S1
ATCAAAAAGTACCAGGCATGGGAGTGATCAGGGGGAAAATTCAGGTACTTTTTCCCTGAAAATTAGGTAGTTGACCACCTGAAAATCGGTAAAACCCATCCCCCATCCCCCATCCCCCATCCCCCATCCCCCATCCCCCAACCCCCAACCCCCAACCCCCAACCCCCACCGAAAAACTTTTTCAGCAGACCCTATTTAGGCTATTTGTCAGTTATCAAAGCTTTTTTACCACTTCTGCGGCAGTCGCGAGGACGGATCGTGAATTTTAGTTCTATCAATGGACTAATCGTATTTCCGAGTGTTGGCACAGGGTGCGCCGCAAAATATGCTGTCGAGGCGATGTCGGATGCTTTTCGTATGGAATTAGCCCCTTGGGGAATTAAAGTATCGATCATCGAACCAGGAGCGATCGCCACCCCTTTGTGGCAAAAAACCCAAGAGGCTTTTGAAGAGTTACCGAAATATGTATCGATGGAAACTCTTCAGTTATACTATCCATCTTGGTCGGAAGCTTTAAAAAAGTCGAGATCGGAAACCAATTTATTTTACAAAATTGCCACATCACCAGAACAAGTTGTACCCTCCATTCTGCACGCGTTAACTAGCAGGAACCCCAAAATTCGCTATCGTATCGGTCTTGATGCTAAAGCTCTGGCTTTGATAAACTGGTTATTGCCAAATTGGTTATTTGATTTTATAGCTAGGAGGGTTTTTCTGTATCGGTAGTTCTTACTGAAAAAGGATACAGATTGTCTTTTGTCCATACTAACCCCGTGTGCAACTATATTTTTAGTCTTGATTTACAAGGCTCTCAGAAATCAGCCGAGATAAAGTATCCTCTGGAACCCTGATTCTGTCGTTTTTAGTTGCACATCGCATCATAATATAAAAACATGATTGCCGCTTATATAAAACAAAAATAACTCTCAAGAAATAGCGATGAAACCTAATTCATTATCCAAGCATTCTCATCCTTTACGCTGGATATTAGCCCTTCCCTTGCCGTTATGACAACAACTGTTACCAGTGTGGGGATAGTTTATCAAGTTTTCCCCTGGAGATGGGGTAAGTTCACCTATTTCTCAATCAAAAGCAACAACACCCCGTATTATGAAAGTAGCTGCGTTGGCAAGATTAGAACCTGAAAGTGAGGTTATCCGTCTAGACGCTCCCTTACCCTTAGATGGCGATCGCAAAAATTGCGATCGATGAACAAATGGAATTATTAGGTAAAATTCTTACTACTTATTTACAGAAAAACTGTTAACCCCCAACAATCGCTTATTAACTGCAAAATTACTAACAGAAATTCTATGAACGGTAAAACTTTTGTGAAACCCAATCAAAAGTTAATAATCGGGTTAATAGTATTAGGCACAGGATTATTAGGAATAACCACCTTTTATAGCCTTTCCCAAGTCGCCCCCAAACCCGAAACCAAAACCCCTGTAGTTGCGTCGTCCGCACCGCAAAAAATCACCGCTTTAGGCAGAATTGAACCAAGGACAGAAATTATCAGCATATCTGCCCCGATGTTGCTTGATTCCGATCGAGTCAAGCAATTATTAGTCGATGAAGGAGATAGCGTCAAAACGGGACAAATAATCGCCATTCTCGAAAGTCAGGAAAGATTAGAGGATAACCTGCGACAGGCACAAGAACAGGTGAAAGTAGCCGCATCCAAACTAGAACAGGTGAAAGCTGGGGCAAAAATCGGCGAAATCGATGCTAATACCGCTAACGTGCGGAAAATCGAGGCACAATGGTTAGGAGATCAAGCAAACCAACGGACAACTATCCAAAGATTAACAGCGCAATTAGACGGGGATAGGGCTGCCCAAAAAGCGACAATTGGCAAATTAGAAGCAGAATATCGCAATGCCAAAGCTGAATTCGATCGCTACGAAAAACTCTATCAAGAAGGAGCTATTTCCGCCTCTAGTTTTGATAGTAAAAGACTGAATTTAGAAACCAGTAATCAACAACTCACAGAAGCAAAAGTTACCCTAGAGAGGATTGAACGCACCGGCAAACAAGAGATACAAGAAGCCAAGACTACCCTAGCCCGGATTGAATCCACCGGTCAACAGCAGATCAAAGAGGCCAAATCCACTTTAAATCAAGTCTCAGAAGTGCGGGGAGTCGATGTGCGGGCAGCCCAAGCGGAGGTAAATGCTGCCCTAGTTGCCGTTAAAAAAGCCCAAACCGAGTTAAATCAGGCCTATATTCGATCGCCAATTACCGGCAAAGTGATTAAAGTCAATACCCGGATCGGGGAACAAATCAGCGCTCAAGGAATTGTTGACCTCGCTGAAACCGAGCGCATGGAAGTAATTGCCGAAATCTATCAAAGCGATATCGGGAAAATTCGCGAGGGACAAACTGCCACGATTACCGGATCGGCGTTTACGGGCGAAGTTAGCGGAAAAGTGCGCTTAATTGCCTTAAAAGTTGACCAACAAAATATCTTCAGCAATCAACCAGGAGAAAACTTCGATCGCAAAGTTATCTCTGTCCGTATTGCCTTAGATCGCGAAAACAGTCAAAAAGTGGCAGGTTTAACCAATTCCCAAGTAACTGTAACTATCCATGAGTAGGTTTTAGGGGAAGTGGGGAAGTGGGGAAGTGGGGAAGTGGGGAAGTGGGGAAGTGGGGAAGTGGGGAATTTCAAATAAAACCCCAACACCCCAACACCCCAACACCCCAACACCCAAAACCCCAACACCCCAACACCCCAACACCCCAACCCCCAACCCCCATCACCTAACACCCAATGAAACTAACCCATCTATTCAAAAAAACGCCCCTATCTTGGTTACAGGTGACGCGAGAGAAAACCCGTTTGATCGTGGCTATTGCCGGGATTGCTTTTGCAGACTTCTTAATTTTCACGCAGTTGGGGTTTCGGGATGCCTTATTTGATGCTTCCGTTAAACCCCATTATGTCCTCGATGCGGATTTAGTCCTGATTAATCCCCAATTTGATACCCTCTTTGCTGTGAAAAGTTTCTCTCGCGATCGCTTGTACCAAGCTAAAAGAGTCGAGGGCATTCAATCTATAGCCCCAGTTTATATTGCTTCTGCCCAGTGGCGCAATCCCGAAACTGCCCTAGAAAGAACTACTTTAGTCTTTGGTTTTGATCCCAGTCAACGGGTTTTTACTCTCCCGGAAGTTAATCAAAAATCCAGTGATCTGAAGATGTTAAATCGCGTCTTGTACGATCAAGCAGGAAGACCAGAATTCGGTCCAATTGCCGATTTACTCCAGAAAAACCCCGATTTGACAGTTCAGTTAAATAGAAAAGAGGCACAGGTAGCGGGAATTTTTACCCTTGGTGCCTCCTTTGCTGCCGATGGTAACGTCATTAGCAGTGATTCTACCTTTTTAAGGCTCTTTCCCGAACGCCAACCCCACGAAATCGATATAGGACTGGTGAAACTGCAACCCGGGGCAAATATCGAGGCAGTAAAAGCCAATTTACAGGCACTTTTCCCTAAAAATGAAGTAATAGTCCTTACTTTAAAAGAATTTGCTGAAAGGGAAAAAACCTATTGGGCAAATGGTACAGCCATTGGTTTTATCTTTGGTTTAGGTACAGTAGTCGGTTTTATCGTCGGTATCGTCATTGTCTATCAGATTCTCTATTCCGATGTCACCGATCACTTACCCGAATACGCTACCCTAAAAGCTATGGGTTACGGTGATTGGTATTTAGTCGGGGTTTTGATGCAAGAGGCTTTATTACTAGCGGTTTTGGGATATATACCGGGGTTTATCGTTTCTCTTGGTGTTTATCATCTCGCTTCCTCCGCTACACTTTTACCGATAGTGATGACTACCCCTAGGGCGATCGAAGTTTTAATCCTAACAATTATTATGTGTATTGCCTCTGGAATTGTCGCTATGGGCAAATTAAGGACAGCAGATCCGGCCGATATTTTCTAAGCTATCAAGGGTGAAACAATGCTGATTTTTCAAAAAGAGCGAGAATTAGGGAATTTTAGCCCTAATGAACCCGTAATTGCCATTAAAGGCTTAAATCACTATTTTGGCACGGGAGAATTAAAAAAACAGGTTTTATACGATATCGATCTGGAAATTAAAGCGGGGGAAGTAGTGATTATGACCGGTCCTTCGGGATCGGGGAAAACTACTTTATTGAGTTTAATGGGAGGTTTGCGATCGGCACAAGAGGGCAGTTTAAAAATTCTCGGCCAAGAAATGTTAGGAATTGCTAAGGGCAAAATGCTGAAAATTCGCCGTCAAATTGGCTATATTTTTCAAGCACATAATTTACTAAAATTCCTGACAGCGAAACAAAACGTTAGGATGTCTTTGGAACTGCACGAGGAGTTTTTAGAACAAGATCTCGATCAAAAAGCCACGGCAATTTTGGAGTCGGTAGGTTTAGGTGACCGCGTTGATTATTATCCCCATGATCTATCGGGGGGACAAAAACAACGGGTTGCGATCGCTCGCGCCCTCGTCAGTCATCCCAAATTAGTCCTCGCTGATGAACCGACCGCGGCCTTAGATAAACAATCCGGGCGCGATGTGGTGGAAATCATGCAGAAATTGGCAAAAGAACAAGGTTGCACGATTTTACTTGTCACCCACGATAACCGGATTCTCGACATCGCTGATCGCATTGTCAACATGGAGGATGGTCGTTTAAGCGATTAACTGCCCAAAAATTACTTGCCAAAAATTGGCCTTTCATGTTAGACTAAAATAATGTCATCTTGGAGAGGTGGCAGAGTGGTCGAATGCGGCAGATTGCTAATCTGTTGTACGAATCGTAAGACCGTACCGAGGGTTCGAATCCCTCCCTCTCCGTGTTTTTTCGGTATGTTCGATGACTGCTGGCCATGATTATTTCTGCTCCGTATATGGTCCGGTTGCCTCTTGGCGTTTCGGCAGTTCCCTGGGCATTGATCCGATTGGTTTAGTTTCCACCTGTTCCTTTAACTGTGCCTACTGTCAGTTAGGAGAAATTGAGCAAAAAACCGAGCAACGAAAAACTTTTATCACCAGCGAACAAATTAGCAGGGATTTAAGGGATTTTGCTCCTTGGGATGTGGATATAGTCACTCTCAGTGGTAGCGGGGAACCCACCCTCGCCCTCAATTTAGGGGAAATACTGGCCACCGTCAAGGAATTGACCAGGCGGCCGGTGGCGGTCTTAACCAATACTACCCTCTTGGGAGATGCCCGAGTGCGTCAAGACTTGAGCAAAGCTGATATCGTCGCCGCTAAAATCGATGCTGTTTCCGAAGCCCAATGGCGACGGGTTAACCGTCCAGTCCCCGGCCTGGATTGGCAGATTCTTTGGTCGGGATTAAGACAATTTCGCCAAGAATGGTCGGGAAAACTAGCAATTCAAACCATGGTGCTGGCCTCTTGGTCGCCCCAAGATCAAGACCAGTATATCGATTTGATGCAACAGCTACAACCCGATGAAATTCAACTTAACACCCCGACCCGTCCCCGGGCAAGACAAAGACAATTAGAAACCCGCGGTAATAATCCCCTCACCGCTGCCGACGGAATGCAAATTCTCAAACCCGTAAACGCTGAAATATTGGCAATTTGGGCGCAAAAAATTGCCACGGCCACGGGAATTACCGTACGCTGTGTGCCACTTACCGCCACAGGTCTCTAAGGCTTTGGTTTTTCTTCTTTCGGCTTCACATTAAAATAAGCCTCCATTACCTGACGTACCATAGGTGCGGCCACTTTACCACCACCACCGCCGGAATGTTCCGCAAAGGCGACCACGACAATTTCGGGCTTGTCGAAGGGCGCGAAAGCTCCAAACCAAGCGTGGGACTTCCCGGGAGGTGCTTCTGCCGTGCCGCTTTTGCCCGCTACGGGCGGTAAAGCGGGGTCCGATAGGGCCCGACCAGTTCCTTCCGCTACCACGGCTCTCAGGGACTTTCTCAGGGTGTCTAGGGTGCTAGGTTTCATGTTCAAAGACTTTCGCCATTCCTTAACATCGCGGGCATCCTGTAAAAGGTGCGGTTTCACCAAAAAACCACCGTTAGCGGGGACAGCAAACATCACAGCTACTTGTAGGGGAGTTGCGAGGGTAAATCCTTGACCGATCGACATATTAATCGTATCCCCTACGGACCAATCCCAGTTTTTAAAATTACGCAGTTTCCAATCGCGATCGGCAATTAACCCCGGAGTTTCTTCCGCTAATTCTATACCGGTTTTCTGACCGAAACCGTAGCGCCGAGCCATGGCAATTAAAGCCGGACCCCCCACCCCGCGACCAATTTGACCGTGAAAAGTGTTACTACTCATAGCCATGGCCCTGACAAAACCGATCGGCCCAAAACCGGCGTGATTCCATTCTCCAAAAGCTGTCCCCCCCACATAAAGGGCGGCAAAGGTATTTAAGACCGTATTGGGGGGAAATTTACCCGATTCCATGCCGGCAGTGGCAGTGACGACTTTAAAGGTGGAAGCGGGGGGGAATCCTTGCAGAGCGCGGTTAACAAAAGGGTTGCCCTCCGCTTGTAGTTTTTTCCAAGTGGTGGTGGTAATTGGGGCCGAGAACACATTGGGATCGAAACTAGGATAACTGACCATGGCCCGCACGGAACCATCCCGGGGATCGATCGCCACGATCGCACCTTTGCGTTTTCCTAAAGCGGCCTCGGCGGCTTTTTGGAGTTTTAAATCTAGTGTCAGGGTGACATCTTGCCCCGGTTTAGCAATTTTTTGGCCGAGAATTTGGATTACTTGTCCCGATCCGTTGACCTCTAACTGCATTCCCCCCCATTCTCCCCGCAATTTTGACTCGTAGGCGGCTTCTACACCCATTTTACCGACGACATCTCCCAATCGGTAGCCCTGGGGTCTTTTGGCTTTATATTCCTCTGGGGTTAGTTCCCCGGTATAACCGAGAATATGCGCCCCGATTTTACCATTGGGATAGTAGCGCACTGATTCCACGTCCACTTCAATGCCGGTTAATTCGTCTTTGTATTCCTCTAGGGCGATAATTTGGCCTGGAGTTAAACCCCTAGCGATGCGGATCAGGGTGGAGGGGTTTTCGTCCGCTTCGTTAATTCGTTTTTCTAGGTCGCTTTTGGGAATGCCTAAAATACTGGCTAAACGGTCAAGATTGAGTTTTTGAGCGGGATTACGCTGGGATTTCGGCCAAATATAGGCCGCATGGGTTAAGCGGGCCGTGGCCAAAACTTTGCCATTGCGATCGAATAAGTTGCCCCGGACTGGGGGTTTGGGAAGAATGCGAATCCGGTTATTTTCTGCCCTTTCTCGGTTAATTTGTCCTTGCTGCAGTTGTAAATATGCCAATCGTGAGCCGACTCCTCCTAGCAGGACAATGCTAATTAATCCCATAATTAGCCATGACTGACGCTGACGACCGACTAGACGCTCTTTATCTGTGATTTTATTCTGTAATTTATTCGGCGATGACCGCTTCGGCGAGTTGAGCGGTTTTTTCGGTTTTAGTTTGACTTTGGTTTTTGATAGGAGTCCGCTATTACGCATTTGCTTAAAGTTAAAAGTTTAAAAGTTATTAGGGCAGTTATCAGTTATCAGTTATCAGTTATCAGTTATCAGTTATCAGTTATCAGTTATCAGTTATCAGTTATCAGTTATCAGTTATCAGTTATGAGATTTGAGTTTTAAGTAAGGAGTATTAAGTGAGCGGTTTCAAATAGCACTTTCCTAATGTCTTTTCACTGGTTACTGGTTACTGATCACTGCTTACTGGTTACTGATCACTGTTTACTGATCACTGTTCACTGTTCACTGTTCACTGAAAAGGACGCAATACTAGGTGATTTAGCTCCTCTCTTTACTAAAGTTCAGGGTATCCGCAATATATCTTAACAAAATCGGAGTAAATACAAAGGAGTGGAAGGAACCACACCAGACACAGAGGACACAAAGATTGATCGCTTCTATAGTAAGTTAAAGAGAGCCAAGAAACTGGCACACATATATAGTTAAGAGTTTGTCAAGTGTTTCTTAACTATATGTAACATTATCCCTGCTCAAAATGTAATCACACTGCGGATAGAATCCCCTTGTCGCATCAGGTCAAAAGCCTCGTTAATTCTTGCCAGAGGCAGAACATGGGTGATTAAATCATCGATGTTAATCTTGCCCTCCATGTACCAATCGACTATTTTTGGTACATCTGTACGGCCTCTCGCTCCACCAAAAGCCGTACCTTTCCAGACGCGTCCGGTGACTAATTGAAAAGGACGGGTACTAATTTCTTGGCCTGCCCCGGCTACACCGATAATAGTGGCAACACCCCAACCTTTATGGCAACATTCCAAAGCTTGACGCATAATCTGGACATTGCCGATACACTCAAAACTATAATCGGCCCCACCTTTAGTTAAATCCACCAGATAGGCCACTAAATCCCCCTCAATTTCTTGGGGATTAACAAAATGAGTCATCCCGAATTTGGTCGCTAAAGCTTGTTTCTGGGGATTGATATCGACCCCGACAATCATATCGGCCCCCACCAAACGGGCCCCTTGAATAACATTTAAACCGATACCTCCCAGACCAAAAACCACCACTTTTGCCCCCGGTTCCACTTTAGCGGTATTAATCACCGCACCGATACCTGTAGTGACTCCGCAGCCGATATAACAGACTTTTTCAAAGGGAGCATCGGGGCGAATCTTGGCCAGGGAAATCTCCGGCAGCACGGTATAATTAGCAAAAGTCGAGGTTCCCATGTAGTGATAAAGAGGCTGACCATCGAGGGAAAAACGACTGGTTCCATCCGGCATTACTCCCCGACCTTGGGTAAGACGAATCGCTTGACAGAGATTGGTTTTAAAGCTGAGACAGTATTCGCACTGACGACATTCGGGAATGTATAGGGGAATCACAGGATCGCCCACTTTCAGGCTAGTGACACCTTTTCCCACTTCTACCACGATTCCTGCCCCCTCATGACCTAAAATTGAGGGAAATAAGCCTTCAGGATCGGCCCCAGAGAGAGTATAGGCATCGGTGTGACAAACTCCCGTGGCTTTGATTTCTACTAACACTTCCCCCGCTTGCGGTGCGGCTAATTGTACCGTTTCAATAGTTAGGGGTTTTCCCGCTTCTAGGGCAACTGCCGCTCGAACATCCATAGGCTCAAAGCAATAGGTTTTTCCCAGTATAATACCGTTAAACTGCTGAAGAGTTGTAATAGAACAATTCTCAACTTATCTCTATGTTAGTCCTCACCATCCGCGAAGAAGGAATGAACGATGGTGGCTTTACTGCTAGTCTCAATTTTGATAGCGGTAACAGCTACCCAATTACGGTTACTGACCCCTTTACTAACCAAGAAGAAAGACAACTAGAATGGTACTTTGAGGAATGGTTAGTATTTCCCACCCTAGACAGGGATAAAGCGCAAAAAGCCGCCAACAGCGTCCAAAACTATGGCGAAAACCTATTTAAACAGGTTTTCCAGAGTAATTTAAATGCTTATGGGGAATATCGAGACTTGCGAAAGCAGTTAAGTCAACTGCAAATTATCATCGAAAGTCAGTCGCCAGAATTTCAAGCTTTACATTGGGAAGCGCTGAAAGATCCTGATTTACCGCGTCCTTTTTCTATAGATTGTATCATCTCCCGTCAGCGTCGAGGGGCTACAGTTGTCCCGGTGCAAATGGCCACTTATCCTACTATCAATCTTCTGGTGGTGATTGCGCGTCCTAATGAGGAATCTGATGTTAACTATCGCACGATTTCCCGTCCTTTAGTAGAACTGGTAAATAGTAGTGAAATACCAGTAAAAATTGATATTTTGCGTCCCGGAACTTATGAATCACTAACCAGACATCTGGATGAGAAGGGAGAAGGATACTATCATGTTATTCATTTCGATGTTCATGGCGAATTGATGAAGTATGAACAGTACGAAAGACAGGTTCACGGGGATTCTTGGCGCTATCAAAGGGGATGGGGACTGGAGGATTTAGCAGAATATGAGGGAGTAAAAGCTTTTCTGTTTCTGGAAGGAGAAGAAAAAGGTCAAGCGACTCCGGTAGAAGCGACGGAATTAGCGAATTTACTCACGGGGAAAAATATCCCTATTTGTATTCTCAATGCTTGTCAGTCAGCAAAGCAAATTTCCCAGGAATCAGAAGACTATCGGGAAACCAGTTTAGGGAGTCGTTTGATGACTGCGGGAATGCAAGCTGTGGTAGCGATGGGATATTCGGTGACGGTTTCTGCAGCTAAGTTGATGATGAAACCAATTTATCAGCAATTATTGAACGGAAAAGACCTAACGGAAGCGATGCGAAAAGGACGGTTAGAGTTATTCAATAATAAGCAACGCCGCACCTATTATAACACGATAATAGATTTAGAAGATTGGTTATTACCGGTGATTTATTGTCGCGGTAAAATTAATCTCAATTTGCGTCCATTTACTCCAGAAGAGGAGGAAAAATACTGGGAACATATCGGCAATCAATATGTCTTTCCTTTACCAGAATACGGCTTTGTGGGAAGGGATTTAGAAATTCTCAAGATGGAAAAGGCGCTGCTGAAACATAATATCCTTTTACTCAAAGGAATGGGAGGGACAGGAAAAACTACTTTACTCAATTATCTACGAGAATGGTGGCAGAAAACCAACTGGGCGACCCATATTTTCTATTTTGGTTATGATAAAAAAGCTTGGACGTTAGAACAGATTGTCCATGAAATCGGTCAGGGAATTTATAATCGCTTTGAACAGGGGAGTTTCCAAGCGATGAACCTGAAAGCGCGGGTGAGGAAACTAGAACAAAAACTCCGCAGTGAGGCGTATATTCTCATTTTAGATAATCTGGAGTCGGTGACGGGACAACCGTTAGCAATTCAGAATACTTTACCGGAGAATGAGAGGGAAGCAATCGCCGAATTTCTCAAGAATTTGGTCGGGGGAAAAACGAAGGTGATTTTGGGTTCTCGCAGTGAGGAAACTTGGCTGCAACGCAGGACTTTTAAGGAGAATATCTATCACTTACAAGGATTAGACCAAGAGTCGAGAACTGAATTAGCGGAGAGAATCTTAGAACGTCAGGCGAAGAGTCGGAAAAATGCGATTAAAAAGGATGATTATTTTAAACGCTTGATGAAATTGTTGGCGGGGTATCCGTTGGCGATGGAAGTGGTATTAGCGAATCTGAAGCGACAGTCACCGGAGGAGATTTGGCAAGGGTTACAGTTGGCGGAGTTAGTTAATGTGGGGGATGAGAATAAGACTAATAATATCATCAAGTGTGTGGAATATTCCCACAGTAATTTGTCGGAGGAGGCGCAGAAGTTGTTACTATGTTTAGCGCCTTTTAGTGGGTTTATTCCCAGGGATGTTATTCCTAATTATAGCCAACAACTACAGCAATTAGAACCTTTACAAGGCTATCAATTTGACCAATTCGATGCAGCGATAGAAGAAGCGATTCATTGGGGTTTGCTTTCGCCGATGAGTGAAGAAATGCCGAGTTTTTTGACTATCCAGCCTATTTTTCCCTACTTCCTAAAGACGAAGTTAAAGGAATTAGCACCAGAGACGCAAGCAGCAATTTGGGAGGGATTTAAGAATCATTACCGAGGATTGGCAAGTTATTATGATCACTTACTACGTTCCAAAAATCCGCAAGAGAAGCAGTGGGGGATATTGTTCTGTCGCTGGGAGTATGAAAATCTGTTTAATGCGTTGCAAATCGCCCTCAATCAGCAAGAAAGCGTAATTAGTATTATTACTTGCTTGCATAGTTATCTGGAGTTAACCCAAGATACTCAGGCTAATTTAAAGCTCCTAGAGTTCGTTCTCGAAACTTTTGAAAACTATCCCCCTGAAGCCAAACAAGGGCAGATGGCACTAGAAATCATTGCTATAATTGTCGAGGCAGGAAGCAAATATTTACAAAGTAAAAATTATCAGAAAGCGAAAGAGATTTACCAAAAGAGCCTCGAATTACTCAAGCCAATTAGTGAAAGTTACAGTCAATCTAAGCAATCTTTGCAAGCCGTCACCCTGCACCAGTTGGGAATGGTAGCGGCAGAATTGAGGGAATGGGAGCAAGCCCGAAGCTACTACCGGCAAGCTCTTGAGATCTGCATTGAATATGGCGCTGCCGGAGGCACGCAAAGCGCCCGCTACGAGCAAGCCCGCACCCTGCACCAGTTGGGAAGAGTAGCCCAAGAATTGAGGGAATGGGAGCAAGCCCGAAGCCACTACCAGCAAGCTCTTGAGATCAAGATTGAATATGGCGATCGCTACTCCCAAGCCAGCACCCTGCACCAGTTGGGAAGGGTAGCGGAAGAATTGAGGGAATGGGAGCAAGTCCGAAGCTACTACCGGCAAGCTCTTGAGATATTCATTGAATATGGCGCCCGCTACGAGCAAGCCAGCACCCTGCACCAGTTGGGAATCGTAGCGCAAGAATTGAGGGAATGGGAGCAAGCCCGAAGCTACTACCGGCAAGCTCTTGAGATCTACATTGAATATGGCGCCCGCTATGAGCAAGCCGGAACCCTGCACAATTTGGGAATGGTAGCGGAAGGAGTTGGGGAATTGAGCCAAGCCAAAAGTTATTACCTGCAAGCCTTACAAATTTGGGCAGAATTTAACGATAATTACAGTGTACAAACCTTTTCTTTGCCCCGTCTTGTTGCTCTTTATCAGCAAACGCAAGATGAGGAGATTTTCGTTGCTGTGGCTGATATTTTGGGGGTTGGGGTTGAGGAGGTGCGGGGTTTGCTGGAGGGTTAGAATGGGTTTTGGGCGCAGGGATTGTTTGAGCGCAATCATTGTTTGGGCGCAAGCATTGCGCCCCTACGGGGGAAATATTGGTTTGTCTTGGGATCTCGAAGTGTTCGGCGATGAAGCTGTTGAGTAATTCCTTTGAGGCTTGAGGTTAGTATAATTATGACAACCGCCAAGGCTGTTAGGATATTTACAATCTCCGAAACCCTCTCAGGTTGTACTTTTGATTTCTGACTTGCGCGTAGCGCTATAACAGGAGGACAAATCGAATGGCGGCTCTCTTGGATTTGGTGGGTAAAATGTATTCTAAGATACATTCCTCCTAGCGAGGGGGTGGAACGAACCACAAAGACACAAAGGACACAAAGATCGATCGATCATATAGTAAGTTAAACTTATCACACAGAACCTAGAAGAGCCGAATGGCAGCAAACCTAATTATTAAATATGACCCCACTGGAGACATTCTCTATATTAACAAATGCGCTCCCTATACCGAACAAGAATCCGAAGAATTAGGAGATGATATTATCGTGAGAGTCAACCCAAAAACCGAAGAAATAGAAAACCTAGAAATCCTTTTTTTCTCCCAAAGACTACAAGAAAACAACGAACTCCAACTTCCCCTCATCGCCAATCTCCGCTTGGCAGTTTAGTGTAATCAGATTGAGTAAATCATTAAAACAACTTAGCTTATGTCTGCAAATATTCGTCAACAACTCCATCAACATATCGATCAATTACCAGATCACATATTGGTTTGTTACGCTACAAACTACCACTAGATATAGATATAACCCAAGCCAAAGACACGAAGCAAATCTCGGCATCCTTCTTCAAAATTATCATTAAAATTAATAATTTGGAAGCTAGGTAAGACCCAAGAAAGTTTTGTATATTCACAAGGTTGATAGAGAATTGGCAAAATTTTATCTTCAAAACGCTGATCTTGTAAAGTAAAAATTAGTTCTCGCTTTACCCACATAGAATCGACCGCATCAGGAGAGAGAACGATAATAAACCAATCACATCGCCTCAAAGCTTTCCCAATTTCATCATGCCATTGCTGTGCGCCTAAAATATTAGTTTCACTATACCAAACGGGAACTCCATGACGGCGTAATTCATTGGCCAAATGAGAGACAAACTCTCGATTTTTGCTAGAATGGGAAAGAAAAGCTTCTTGGGGAATCATCTCATACCTATAGTTAAAATTAGACAAAGCATAGCTTGGGATGAGACAAGCCAAATCTAAAAGTGGTGTATCTCATGAGTCAGTCCGTCGGAGCTTGTCGTATTTTTAAGTGCCTGTGTAATTTCTTTCAATTCTTGATTGTCTTGTTCAAGATTAGGGACGAAAATCATTGGAAATTTTTTGAGAATCCAAGGAATATGTTCTAGGTTTGAATTATCTGAGGAAGAGACAATAACAGGAATGATACGACCTTGATACTTTTCTTCTCCAATTGCATAACTAATATCAGAAACAACATTAAAAGGCTTCAGTGATTCTGGTGTTAATAAGACTATCATTGCTTCAGATTCTTGTAAGGCTTTACCTATGTTATTAGCCCAGTTTTCCCCGGGTAACATTTCAGCAGCATCCCAAACTTGAAAGCCATCTTCTTTGAGAGAATCAGCAACTCTCTTAGCTAACTTAGCCTCAGTAAAGGCATGACTAATAAAAACTTTCATATTCTTTCTAGCTTCCTCGATATTTAAATTAATTCAACTGATTTATTCATAATCTGCTGACAATTTACTAAGAGTATAGCGTTTTTAGTCGCTAGAGAAACTCATTTACTCCTCGACTTCATCAGGAATAGATTCAGCTAACTTAAGCATAGCGCCTAAATCGACTGTTTCTTCAGCGAAATCTCCCGTGCGGGCTTCTGCGAGTCCCCGTTTGAGCGACTCGCGGACACTAGGATTCTGAAAAGCCCATAGTTCTCCCCCCAGAATCGCCACCATGGGAACCAAAAGAAGTTCCCCGCTTGCATTCATCAGTATCCGATAGTGACGGTTGCTACATTGAGTCCCAAGGCTAATCCGTCCGCAAGCATCAGCCTGAATATCTTCTTTAATGAGCGAAAAATTCTGATACTCCATCACGTCTCCTCCTCTGTTCATATACTTATTCTAGATAAGTTACCCAATTTGGGCAATAGGGTTATGTCCATTTAGCTTCTCACTACCTAAAGAAAACAGGTTAAACTTGTTCGGGCTAGAGCCTTGACAACCAACCTAGTTTGTAGTCGAAGCTCCCTTCGCTAAATTCTCTCCCCTTTCCTTGTAGGAGAAAGGCCAGGGGAGAGGTCAATAATTAAGAACCCAATGCGATCACACTATCTGGTAAAGATCAAGTATAATAATAAATATAAAGACCAAATTATTCATCTACCGTTAACTTAATGAAAGCCAAATGAACTTATTAAAACAATCGGACATTCAAGAAAATCCCACAACACTTTACGAACAAGATCTTCAGTTGTGGATTGAGCAAACTATTCATCAATTACAGAATCGACAGTTTGAACAACTGGATATAGAAAACTTAATTGAGGAGTTAAAAGATTTGGGTAAGTCAGAGAAACGCGCCTTAGAGAGCAACTTAATGGTCTTGTTGATTCACTTACTCAAATTAAAGATACAGCATGATGCTCCTGAGACAATGAAAGCAAGTTGGTATAATTCAGTAGATGAGCATCGCCAGCGCGTTCAAGATGATTTACTTAAGACTCCCTCTCTTAAATCTTATCTCTTAATCTCCATCACACAAGCCTATTCCAGCGCTCGTAAAGTCGCCATCAAACAGGGTAAACGCGCTCAATTTGGTATTCGTATTCCCCAAGAAAGTGAGTATCCCCTCGCTTGTCCTTTCACACCTGAACAGATTCTAAATGAGGACTTTTACGGGTAAAAACGAAAGTAAACATTATCGATAATAAAACCATGAAACCAGAATATGACCTTGCCAACATGAAAAATCGCCCGAATGACCTAACCCCCCTTCCCTGGGAAATAAGGGGGGAATAAAGTTTTTAACACCTAACTACTTATATCTCAATAAATCTCTTGGATAAATCATAGCAAAGTGAACCTTTCATGTACTCTAAATTAAGGAGAAGACGATGGCTAATCTGGATGATGTAGGAAGAGCGAAAGCAGCTGATAAAAACCTGAACGATGCTAACCGAAGCGATGTGCAGGTAAACAAAACAAGACCATATCCTTAACTGTTCTCTCTGATTTAGAGCAGTTAACCCTATCAGTAACCGATATTTTGCTTGGTTAAATTAAAAATAGAAAATTACCATTAAAGTAAGTGTTAATTAAGTAGGTAAATATGGTTCAATTTTTACAAGCAAAAGAAGTCACTCTCAGAGATTTAATTAATCATTTTCAACTACAGTTTATAGAAGATAAGCATTTTTTTGGGGAATGGCAGGAAGATATAGAAGCAATCTCTGACCAAGAAAAAGAATTGTTAGATAAAATCAAAACAGGTTATTTTAACTTATTGAATTATCCTCCCTTTTTGGAAACTTCGGTGAGGATGACGGTTTTAGACCCATTATTATTTATTGGTAACTTTTATCTATGTCCCTTTCACATTAAAGCAGAAGATTCCGTTGAAATTATTACAGAAGAGCAAGATTTAATAATTAAAGGAAGGTTAGATACTTTAATTATAAAAGAGCAATTATGGGTAATGATTATTGAATCAAAACGGGTTATTTATTCCGTTGAAGTAGGTTTACCGCAATTATTAGCTTATTTAATGGCCAATCCTCATCCAAACCGTCCTAATTATGGAATGTTGACCAATGGTTCCGAGTTTTTATTCGTTAAATTATTATGGAACGACAAACCTTTATACGGAACCTCTCGTTTATTTGCCATGAGAAATCCGGGGGATTTATATGAAGTTCTCAAAATCCTGAAACATCTCTGTCAGCCTAGCGAGGGGGTGGAATGAACCACAGAGACACAAAGGACACAAAGATCGATCGCTTCTATGGTAAGTTAAGCTGATCACACAGAACCTAGAAGAGCCGGGATTAGAGGAGATTCAGCTAATCTAAGGATGGGCGGTTAAGAATTTTTTCGGCTTTTCTTGACTATTTCAGCCTGATTTGTCCTGACAAGCTCAAAAATACGAGAGTTTTTGTCTAGAATTGCCTGGCCTGAGAGGGGAATGATAAAGTTAGATAAGAAAATTAAAGATGGTGTGATTAAAATGAAATTTGCTGCTAGTACCTATTTTTCCCTGCTGCGTCATTGTGCCGTTCCTTTGTTGTCGATCGCTACTTTTACGCCAATTCTCTTAACTTATTTAGCCAAGGAAAAACCAGAAACCCCGCAACCGCAGGCAAATCTAGAAACTGCTGCCTCCCCTGCTCCTATTATCCCATCTCCGATCGCACCCTTAACCGCACCATCGCCGAAACTATCCCCCTCTCCCCAATCTTCTGCGATTCCAAAATCAGCACCCTCTCCCCAATCTTCCCCCTTGGCACCGAAAAAATTAGCGCCATCGGTTCAAACTTCCCCTAATACTTCCCCTAATACTTCCCCCGCTGCTGCGGCCAAACCAGTGACTAGACAACCCTTAGTGGTTCCCGCTAATTATACGCCGCCGGCCATAGAAATTCGCGTGGCGATTAAAAGGGATGTGGCCAGTGTTTTGATTGGAGTTAACGGACCGGCGGTGATCACCGATCGCCAAGGTCGCGGTTTAAAAACGATTGCCACTAACGAGGGTTTACCGGTCACTCCAGATGCCAATGGCTTAAAAATGGGCGATTTATCGCTGCCAGAGGTGATTTTTGTGCAGCCCACCAGTGCCGATGGTTTAGTTTATGTGGATGATAGTTGGTATCGGGGCAAAGTGCTGCTGGTGTCCCAAGGCGATCGCTTATTAGTGGTCAATCATGTTAATTTAGAGGCCTATCTCTATAGTGTGGTGGGTAGTGAAATGCACTCCACCGCGCCAATGCACGCTTTAAAGGCACAAGCGATCGCCGCTCGTTCCTACGCCCTAGTACATATAATCCGCCCCGCTAATGCTTGGTTTCATCTGGGCAATAGCCAACGCTGGCAGGTATATAAAGGCATTCGCTCGGAGTATCAATCGACTCACCAAGCGGTTAATGCCACTGCTGGGCAGATTCTCAGTTATAAAGGGGGTGTAGTCGAGTCTCTTTATGCTGCCACCGATGAAATTGTCGCTTGGGCCCACGGTGGTCGCGGTATGAGTCAAACTGGGGCTTATAAATTAGCGGAAAAAGGCCTAGATTATCAACAAATTCTCGGTAATTATTATCCCGGAGTTGGTTTAGCCCGTCTAGTTCTACAAAATTAGATTGATAGGCTTTCTCGACTGAAAACTCAAATCTGATCACTGATAACTGAAATGCCGACCATAGCAGATTTCTAGCAACTGTATTAGAATAAACTTTCAAAATGCTATAGCAGTAAATCTCTCTATGAATAGCCCCTTTCTCGACTACCTCAACGGACCCAAACATCCCGTCCTCGTCTTTGATGGGGCGATGGGAACTTCCCTACAAAGCCAAAATCTCACGGCCGAGGACTTTGGTGGGGCAGAATACGAAGGGTGTAACGAGTATCTTGTCCATACTAAACCTAGTGCCGTAGCCAAAGTCCACGAAGCTTTTTTAGCGGTGGGTGCGGATGTGATTGAAACCGACACCTTCGGGGGAACCTCGATAGTTTTAGCCGAGTACGATTTAGCCGATCAAGCCTATTATATCAACAAAACCGCCGCCGAACTGGCCAAGGCTTGCGCTAATAAATACTCTACCCCCGAAAAACCGCGTTTTGTGGCGGGTTCCATGGGGCCGGGGACAAAACTGCCCACTTTGGGTCATATTGACTTTGATACGCTCAAAAATGCCTATGTGGAACAGGTAGAGGGTCTGTATGATGGCGGAGCAGATTTATTATTAGTAGAAACCTGTCAGGATGTCCTGCAAATTAAAGCGGCTTTAAATGCTATTGAAGAAGTATTTCAGAAAAAAGGTCAACGATTGCCCCTAATGGTTTCAGTGACGATGGAAACCATGGGAACGATGTTAGTAGGAACGGAAATTAATGCCGTTGTCTCTATTTTACAACCCTATAAAATCGATATTTTGGGACTTAACTGCGCCACTGGTCCCGATTTGATGAAACCCCATATTAAATATCTCTCGGAAAATTCCCCTTTTATTGTTTCTTGTATTCCTAACGCTGGTTTACCGGAAAATGTCGGCGGTCAAGCGCACTATCGCCTCACTCCCGTAGAATTAAAAATGGCTTTAATGCACTTTATCGAAGATTTGGGAGTACAAATTATCGGCGGTTGTTGTGGTACTCGTCCCGACCATATTCAAGCTTTAGCGGAACTAAGTCAGGGTTTAACTCCGAAATCTCGTCATTATCATTATGAACCCTCCGCCGCTTCTATCTACAGCACTCAACCCTATATTCAAGATAATTCTTTCCTTATTGTCGGGGAAAAATTAAACGCCAGTGGTTCTAAAAAATGTCGGGAACTTCTCAATGATGAAGACTGGGATAGTTTAGTATCTATGGCGAAAGCGCAGGTAAAAGAAGGGGCGCATATTCTGGATCTCAACGTCGATTATGTGGGCCGGGATGGGGTGCGCGATATGCACCAATTAGCCTCTCGTTTAGTTAATAATGTCACCCTACCTTTAATGTTAGATTCCACCGAATGGGAAAAAATGGAAGCGGGGTTAAAAGTAGCGGGGGGTAAATGTATCCTCAACTCTACTAACTACGAAGACGGGGAACCGCGTTTTTATCAAGTCTTGGATTTAGCGAAAAAATACGGTGCGGGGGTAGTAATTGGAACCATTGATGAAGAAGGAATGGGACGCACTGCCGAGAAAAAATTCCAGATAGCTAAACGGGCCTATTATGCGGCGATAGAATACGGAATTCCTCCCTACGAAATCTTTTTTGATCCTCTAGCTTTACCGATTTCTACCGGTATCGAAGAAGACCGAGAAAATGGCAAGGCTACTATCGAAGCAATAGGCCGAATTCGCCAAGAATTGCCAGAATGTCACATGATTTTAGGTGTGTCTAATATCTCCTTTGGCTTGAATCCAGCAGCGCGTCAGGTATTAAATTCCGTCTTCCTCAACGAAGCGATGCAGGTGGGGATGGATGGGGCAATTGTCAGTGCTAATAAAATTCTTCCTCTGGCAAAAATTGAACCAGAATATCAGCAAGTTTGTCTGGATTTAATCTATGATAATCGTCGTTTTGATGGCGATATATGTGTTTATGATCCCCTGACCAAATTAACCGAATTATTTGCGGGGAAAACTACTAAAAAAGACCCCTCTAGTAATGCTAATTTACCCGTGGAGGAACGCTTAAAACAGCATATTATTGATGGGGAAAGATTGGGACTGGAAGGTGCTTTGAATCAAGCTTTACAGGACTATCCACCCCTAGATATTATTAATATTTTCCTCCTGGATGGGATGAAGGTAGTGGGTGAGTTATTTGGTTCAGGACAAATGCAGTTACCTTTTGTTCTCCAATCTGCCCAAACTATGAAAGCAGCCGTTGCTTTTTTAGAACCCTTTATGGAGAAAAAAGAGGGTGATAATAATGCCAAAGGGACTTTTATTATCGCAACGGTTAAAGGGGATGTTCACGATATCGGTAAAAATTTAGTTGATATTATCTTGACCAATAACGGCTATAAGGTGATTAATTTGGGCATTAAACAACCCGTAGAAAATATCATCGAAGCCTACAAAGAACATAAAGCCGATTGTATCGCTATGAGCGGTTTATTGGTGAAATCGACGGCTTTTATGAAGGAAAATCTGGAGGTTTTTAACGAAAAAGGAATCACCGTTCCCGTTATCCTTGGCGGGGCAGCTTTAACTCCCAAATTTGTCCATGATGACTGTCAAAAAACCTACAAGGGAAAGGTTATCTATGGTAAAGATGCCTTCTCTGACCTGCATTTTATGGATAAATTAATGCCCGCTAAAGCTGGGGGCCAATGGGATGATAGTAAAGGCTTTTTAGGGGAGTTTGTCGAGGGAGAAAAAACCCCGGTTGTCGCCGAAGAATTAGAGGTTAATCCCGATACTATTTTTACCGATGGCAGCGTCAACAAAGAATTAGTTATTGATACCCGTCGTTCGGAAGCGGTGGAAGTTAATATTCCCCGACCAACACCGCCCTTCTGGGGTACTAAAATATTAACAGCAGCAGAAATTCCCATCGAGGAGGTTTTCTGGTATTTGGACCTACAAGCTTTATTTGTCGGTCAATGGCAATTCCGCAAACCAAAAAGCCAACCGAAGCAGGAATACGACCAGTTTTTACAGGAAAAAGTTCATCCAATTCTGGCAGCATGGAAAGAGAAAATTGTCAAGGAAAATTTACTAAACCCCACATTAATTTATGGTTATTTTCCCTGTCAATCCTCTGGTAATTCCCTCTTAATTTACGATCCCGAATCGATACAAGCGGGCGAAAAACCCGAAAATCTGCAACCGATCGCCATTTTTGAGTTTCCTCGCCAGAAATCCGGTCGTCGTCTCTGTATTGCTGACTTTTTCGCCCCGCAGGAATCCGGTATTATCGACGTTTTCCCGATGCAAGCGGTGACAGTGGGGGAAATCGCCACGGAATACGCTAAATCTCTCTTTGATGCCAACCAATATACCGAATACCTCTATTATCACGGCATGGCTGTCCAAGCCGCCGAAGCCATGGCCGAATGGACCCACACCCGCATCCGTCGCGAGTTAGGTTTCGCACAGTTCGATCCTGATAATATCCGCGATATACTACAACAGCGTTACCAAGGTTCTCGCTATAGTTTCGGCTATCCCGCTTGTCCCAATATTCAGGATCAATACAAGCAACTAGATCTGTTAGGATGCGATCGCATTGGGATGTCTATGGACGAAAGCGAACAATTGTACCCAGAACAATCCACCACCGCCATTATCACCTATCACCCCACCGCTAAATACTTTAGTACCTAATCAGTGATCAGTGATCAGTTATCAGTTATCAGTGATCAGTAAACAGTAAACAGTAAACAGTGACCAATAACTAGGGTTTGCTGAATAAATCTAAAAACCTTATCCAACAAGGTTTTTAGACTTTTTTTCCCTCAAAAAGTGCCGACCCTTGGAGTGATTGGGGGGAAAATTCAGGGACTTTTTCCCTGAAAATTAGGTAATTGACCA
>NZ_JADBSA010000205.1:0-12607 GCF_020246945.1 Microcystis sp. M113S1
CTTGCGGTGTCAGTCTGTAGAGCGACCATAAGACCAGAACAGAGTAAATCTGTTAAGGCAGGTGCGGAACCCCGCAAGGGAAAGAAGCAGAAACCTAAATCGTGAGGTTTGGGAATCACCGTCCGTTTTACGGCGGTGAGGATGTCAACAGGAAGAAATCAACCAGAAAATCACCCAAGAATGGGATCAGATACAAGTTAACATAACGCGAACAGCTAAATCACCTTTGTACCCTGGGATGAAAGAAGTGACTTTTCCCCCCTTCCCCCGAATGTACCCCGTAACTGATATAAGTAGAGATGTAGGTCTATAACCAAAATTGCCGCATCAGTTCGGTTAGGTGACTGTTTTTCGCTTGTCTAGGAGGGTAGATATGCTCAACGAATTAATTTATGAAGGATTAGGTTTAAGTGCTGTTTTCGGAGGACTATTCCTCTGGTCGCGCTCTAGTCTCGTCAGCAAAAATACCTCCCTTTTAGCCGCACAAGCGCAATTACAGCAAAGTAATTCAGATTTGTTGGCTCAAGTCAAGGGTTTAGACGTGGCGCAATCAGACTTAAAAGACGAAAATCAGCAGCTGCACGCCAAAATAATTCACATAGAACAACATTCCGCCCAATTACAGCACAAAGCTACGGATTTAGAAAATTCTCTCCAGTCCCTCCAGCAAGCTGTGCAGATAGGTGAGAGTGAAATCGAACAACTGAAAACCACCGCTAAGGAAATAGAAGCGGAGAAAGCTGGTCTGATGGAGCAATTAGAGGCAGAAAAAGCCCAAATTACTAGCCTAGAGGCACAGATTCAAACTTTAGAGCAGCAAAAAGGCGAAATTAACCGTCAATTTGATTTGACCAAAAAACAGAGCAACTCTCTCTATAGTCAAATTCAGACCCTAGAACAGGATAAAACTCTCTTACAGCAAGAGCTAGAAAAAGCCGAGGAATTAAAGGCGAAAGTGGTCGATTTAGAGCATAAAAATCAAGAATTAAGCGATTTAGCCGCCCGAATTCCCAGCTTGCAAGGTCAAATTCAAACCTTAGAACAGAATCTGGCTCACCAAACAGAACAGTATGAGCAAGGACAGCAGGAAATAGCCAGCTTACAGGGTCAAATTACCGGGTTAGAGCAGGAAAAAAAGTCTTTCAGCGAAGATTTAGCCGCAAGTCAAACTCGATCGCTCTCTTTAGGCCAAGAATGCGACAATTTAACTATAAAACTGCAAGAAACCGTCGCTCAAGTGACAGCCATAACCGCCGAAAAGGACAGTCTCGGCGCTCGTCTCGAAGCAGCTAAACTGGAGTTACAAGCTTTAGCAGCCCAGAAAGGGGAATTATCGGCACAATTAAGCACTGCTGCCGAAAAAATTGCTCATTTAGAAGGGCAATTACAGGAATTAACCCAGTTACCGCAACAATTGGCCGATTCTCAGGCAACAATTGCTCATTTAGAAGGGCAATTACAGGAATTAACCCAGTTACCGCAACAGCTAGAAACTTATCGGGAAAACATTTCTAATTTAGAGATTCAACTACACCAGTTAAGTGCCGAAAAAGACCAATTAGAAACCACAACTTCCCGTCATATCGAGGAATTAAGCCAACAAAATCGCCAACTAACTCAAGATTTAGAAGTCAAAAAAACGGCAGCTAAAGCTTTAGAAAAGGAAAAAATTAAGTTTGAGGGTGAGTTAGCAACTAAGCAAAAAGAAATCGCCGCTTTAGAGGTTCAAATTCAAAACCTACAACAAGAAAGAGACGATTTCTCTCAACAAACTGCCCCTATTACCACTAATGAACCAGAAGCAATTATTAGTGAAACTCCCGTAGTAGAAGAACTGGAAACTCCCCCGGTGATTGCCGAGGAAACTCCTGTAGTAGAAGAACCGGAAACTCCCCCGGTGATTGCCGAGGAAACTCCTGTAGTAGCAGCAGAAAAAATCACAGTTGCCGATACAAGTTTAGAAGTGCAACCCGCAGCGGAGATAGTCCAAACGAGTCAAGAATCCGCAGAAAATCCCCTCAGGGGAAAAAGCGTAGTTATACTAGGAACCTTCGGCAAAATCAGTCGCGAGGAAGCGAAATCATTGATTATTAATGTCGGTGGTACTGTTACCAGTTCCCCCAGTGTGAACACTGATTATATTCTCCTCGGTAAAGCCCCCGGTGAGAAACTCAAAAAGGCTCAAAAATTAGGCATTAAAACCCTTTCAGAAGCCCAATTTCTACAAATGGTAGAATCCTAAAACAGTTATCAGTTATCAGTTATCAGTTATCAGTTATCAGTTATCAGTTATCAGTTATCAGTTATCAGTTATCAGTTATCAGTTATCAGATTTTAGTTTTCAGTTCACTCTGCCTGTTCCCTATTATTGCCAAAATCATGAGTCAAAAAATTGCCTTTTTAGGATTAGGAGTGATGGGAGCGCCGATGACGACTAATCTTGTCGGTCGAGGTTTTGCTGTTAATGCTTGGAATCGTACCCCAGAGGCCCCTGGAATAACCATTGCCGGGGCAGCCGGTGCGAACATTTGTTCTAGTATTGCCGCCGCCGTCAGGGATGCCGAGATTGTCTTTACCTGCGTCGGGGATGTGCCTGACGTGGAGGCAGTAATTTTAGGAGCGGGGGGTGTGATGGAATCGGCAGCGGTGGGAACTCTGGTGGTGGATATGAGTACCATTGGCTCTCAAGCCGCTAGGATGATTGGTAAAAAGCTAGAGGAAAATAATCTCCGTTTTCTCGATGCTCCCGTCTCTGGGGGCGATATTGGGGCGAAAAACGGCACTTTAACTATTATGGTGGGAGGGAAAGAAGCGGATTTTCAGACTTGTTTACCCTGTTTTCACGCCATGGGCAAAACTATTCGCTGGTGTGGCGAAATCGGCAACGGACAAGCGGTTAAACTCTGTAATCAAGTCTTGGGGGCGGTTCACATGGTGGCGCTGTGTGAGGCTCTAAAAATGGCAAAAATTCAAGGATTAGACCCCAATTTAGTCATAGAAGTCTGTAAAACGGGGGCGGCTGGTTCTTGGGCGTTGGAAAATTTGGGACCAAAAATCCTCGCCCAAGATTTACAGCCGGCTTTTATGATTGAACATATCTTAAAAGATTTGCGATTAGTCAAAGAAACTGCCCAGACAGCCGGGGAAATTCTGCCCGGGACAGATTTAGCGGAAACCCTATTTAAAGCAGTAGCGGAATTGGACGAAGGCAAGGGAATTAAACAGGGAACCCAAGCGATGATTCGCGCCTACGATTAAGCCTTTTGTTGACGATAAATATCATCGGTGCGGGCAGCCATGATAAAGTCATTTTGATGTAATCCGCCCACGTCATGGGTCCACCAAGAAACGGTAACTTTACCCCATTCTGTCAATAAAGCGGGGTGATGGCCTTCTTTTTCCGCTGCTTCTCCCACGGCATTAGTAAAGGCGATTGCCCCTTGAAAATTGGCAAATTTATAGAGTTTTTGCAGACGGGGAATACCCTCGTATTCTAAGAGATTCCAATCGGGAATTTTAGCCTTTAAAGCGGTAATTTCTTCGGCAGTGATAGGAAAAGAACCCGATTGATAAGGTTGACATTTTTGTTGAGCAAGTTCGGTCATAGGGGTATCAATCCAGATTTTTTACCTTTATTATAGAGGAAAATCCCCCAGAGAAATTTTCTATTCTTCCTCTGACTCTGGAGAACTTCCCCAAGGAGTAGAAGATTCGGCAGCTTTCGGGAAAGAAAAAGATTTTTTCGGAGGAGAAGGCAATAATTCCAATTGTCGATTACCGGTTTTATAGCTAGTTTGATTTTTATGCTCTCCCCGTCGTCGTTGGGAGGTTTTTTCCTCCGTGGTATTTTCGGCTATCACTTCATACAAAATCGCCCGTTTATCCTCTTGTTGACCTTTTCTTAAAACCCGTCCTAAACGCTGAATATATTCCCGGGTGGAACCGGTTCCCGATAAAATAATCGCGATGCGCGCTTCCGGCACATCAACCCCTTCATTAAGAACATGGGAAGTCACCAGAATTTTGTATTCTCCCTGACGAAAACGGGTCAGGATTTCATGGCGTTCTTTCACGGGAGTTTGATGGGTTATGGCAGGTATTAAAAAGCTCTCGGAAATGCGGTAAACTGTGGCATTATCGTTGGTAAAAATTAAAATTCGTTCCGGATGGTGTTCACAGATTAACTCGGCTAAAACCCGCAATTTTCCCTGGGTTCCGGAGGATATTTCCTTCGACTCCCGGTGGGCCAACATGGCCCGGCGCCCTTCGCTACTTCTGGCACTAATCATGACAAAATTTTGCCAACCATCTAAACCAGACAAACTGAGATTATTTTTTCTTAAAAAATCATTGCGAATTTTAATTGCTTCTTGATATTTTTCCTGTTCTTTGGCAGATAGTTTCACTTTAATTTGAATTATTTCATGATCGGCTAGGGCTTTTCCTGACAAGTCTTGGGGACTTTTTTGATAAACAATTGCACCAATAAGATAATCTAAATCTTGATGACTACCATCACCGCGATCCGGTGTTGCTGTTAAGCCTAAACGATAGGGTGCGATCGAATCTTCCGCTATTTTCCGAAAGAAATCCGATGGTAAATGATGACATTCATCAAAAATCAAAAAAGCGTAACGATTGCCAAGAGTTTCTGAATAAATTGCCGCACTTTGATAGGTGGCGATTAAAATAGCACTATTATCCTTAGAACCTCCCCCTAATAATCCCACCTCGGCATCGGGAAAAGCCGCCAACATCTGGGCATACCACTGGTGCATTAAATCAATAGTCGGCACGATAATTAAGGTACTCCGGGGAGTCGATTGTAGAGCTAATTGGGCAAGATAGGTTTTGCCGGCAGCGGTGGGAAGGACAATGACACCCCTTCTCTGGGATTTTTTCCAAGCGATTAACGCTTCCGCTTGGTGGGGGTAGGGTTCCCGTTCAAAACTGGCAATTAATTCTAAATTGTTAAAAGCTTTTGCTTCATCTTGGAAGTTAATGCCCTCCTCCTGTAGAGTTTCCACCAGAGGACGATAATGAAGTGCCAAAATGCGAAATCTTTCAATACGATCATCCCAAGTGGCAAAATCTAGCCATTTTTTCCCTTTTGGTGGTGGATGGAGAATTAAGGTTCCTCGCTCATATTTGAGGGTGGGTAAGCGCATTTTTCAGTAAACAGTAAACAGTAAACAGTAAACAGTAAACAGTATAAGTGAACTGAAAACTTACATCTGATAACTGATAACTGATTCAAGGCTGACGGCTGCAAGATAGCTTATCGCTAGATCATATTTATCGGGCTAAAAAAAAGAGTGTGAATTAACACACTCTCAGCATATCGAAACAGCTAAAGTTTGGCAATAGATTAAATCTTTTCGGTTAGCTTAGTCAGAACGCGATTGGAACGTTCCACAAAAGCTTGCATTCCCTCGGCATCAAATCCCTTTTGAGCGATTAAAGCTAAATCATAAACGTGCTGACAGAGCATTTTCGCTAATTGTGCCGATGGAGATTCGCCGCTACCAGTAACAATACTTCCCTGACTAATCTGGACAATTTGTTGAATTAGGGGATGATTAGTATTAATCATCAGAATATGTTCTTCGGGGAAAGCCATGGCTTTTTGTTGCATCATTGCCGTCATTTCCTGTAAGCGTCGCATTGCTTCTGGAAGTAAGACAATTGCCGGGGGAGTACCTTGGGGATCATCGGATTTCAAGGCTTCAGTTTTGATATTGATGCGAGAATTATCGAGGGCTTTGGCGAAGATTTCTTTGATCAATTCAGCCCGGGTTTTATTACTAGCGGGATCGATAATTTCACTAGCTTGATCCTGTTCGAGCAGCGTCGAGTCTAATTCAGAATCAACCCGGGTGAATTTCACATCAGAGTATTCTCTTTCTAGGAAAGGAATAAAGTAATTAGTATCGATGAAAGAATCAAAGAAAAGGATTTCTAAACCTTGATTTTTGTAGAGTTCAACGTAGGTGGATTGGCTACGAGGATCGGTACAGTAAAAAACTCGATTTTCGTGGCGTTCTTTATGGCGTTCTAGGTAGGCTTTGAGAGTAGTATAACCTTCCTGTTCGATCGCTTCTAGGGGAGTTTTCGCCGTTGCTTCTTGCCAGGCGTCACCTTCAGCGGTTTGCACTGCCACTTGTACCTCAGTTTCTGGGGGTTTGTAGGTAGTGCGATAGATTAAAATATCTTCTACCTGCTGTTTAAATTTATCCTCTTTCAAGGAACCAAATTTAATAAAAGTTCCCACATCTACCCAACAACGAATATATTCTTTTGCGTCTTCGTTATAGAGCGATTTGAGGCGATCAGCAATTTTTTTGGCAATAAAATCGGCAATACGGCGAACGGTGCGATCTTTGGTTAAAGCACTTCGAGACACATTTAAAGGAATATCTGGACTATCGATAACTCCTCGCAAGGGCATCAGGAAATCGGGAATAATTTCTTCGCAATGGTCGCTGACAAAAACCTGATTACAGAATAACTTTAATTGTCCTTTTGAGACATCCACATCCGGTCTGAGTTTGGGAAAATAAAGAATGCCATTGAGCAAGAAAGGATAATCGGTATTCAGATGTACCCAGAGTAAAGGTTCTTCTTGGAAAGGATAGAGATAACGATAGAATTCTAGGTAGTCTTCTTTAGTCAGATTTTGAGAAGATTCTTTCCATAAAGCCCGTTGTTGATTAATCACTTCCCCATCAATTTTAATGGGAACGGGCATAAAATCTGAGTAGGTTTTGACTAACTGGCTAATGCGGGCAGGTTCTAAATATTCCCCTTCCTCATCCATTAAAGTTAGGGTGATAGTCGTGCCGATTTGGCTGCGGGAAGAATCGGTTAGTTCAAACTCTGGAGAACCATCACAAGACCAATGGACAGGGGTAGCACCTTCTTGATAGGAAAGAGTATCAATTTCTACCTTTTTAGCCACCATAAAAGCCGAATAAAAACCTAGTCCAAAATGACCGATTAAATCCTTGGCTGATTTTTGGTATTTAGTGATAAATTCTTCCGCACTGGAAAAGGCAACCTGGTTAATATATTTCTTGATTTCTTCCCCCGTCATCCCGATACCATTATCGGTAATTGATAGGGTACGATTTTCTTTATCGATGGCGATATTAATTTCTGGTTCGGGGACTTCTCCTCTTGCTTCTCCTGCTAAAGAAGCCATTTTTAATTTCGAGATAGCATCCACACTATTAGATATCAATTCCCGCAGAAAAATTTCATGGTCAGTGTAGAGAGATTTTTTGATAATAGGGAAGATATTCTCGGTATGAATCGTGATATTACCTTTTTCGAGTACCGTCATACGTTCAATCACTAAGGGCTTGACTATTCTAACTTTTTTATTTTGCTCGATGATGGCACTATTGATCACAGAGCGATTGCCCAACTTCTTCTAGGGGGATAACCGTACCGATAAACGGATTCGAGAACTCGATCGCAAAAATCAGGGATAATTGCCGGATTATCGGGGTTATTTAGCACTTTTTGACTTTAGCAATCCGATTGAAGCGGAATTGCAGTAGCTCTACTGTTCAATTTGCAGATATCCCTCAATCACAATATCGGGATTGAGATAATTAACCGTGACATTTTCTAACTGTAAAGCTTGGCTCATTAACTGGAAACCTAAATCACCCACGGCAGTAGGTGCCTTGATTCCCCCGATGATTTTGGGCGCAATAAAAGCGATAATTTTTTGTACCATGCCCTCAGCGATGGCAGCCGCGCTTAAACCGCCGCCGCACTCCCACAAAACCTGACAAAATCCCCTCTGATAAAGATTTTCCATCACTAAAGTGGGTGTCACCTCGGTTAGTTCGATCACTTCCACGCCTTTTGTTAATAATTGTTGCTTAAGCTTGACATTAGAATCAATTTGTGTGTAGACAAGCGTGGGAAATTGACTGGTATCCCAAAGATGGGCGGAGGAGGGTAAATCGAGCGATCGAGTCATGACCACGCGCAGGGGATTATGATCGGAGAGGCCGTGAGTGGTTAGGTGAGGATTATCTTGACGGACAGTGCTACCGCCGACGATAATCGCATCACAGGCAGATCGCAATTGATGGACTATTTGGCGAGAAGCAGGGCTAGTAATCCAAGTGCTATGACCAGTAGTAGCGGCAATTTTGCCATCGAGAGTCATGGCATATTTGAGGATACCGAAGGGTTTTTTAGCGGTAATGCGATGGATAAAACCCTGATTGAGTTGAAGACATTCGGACTCCTCCACTCCCACCAGCGTCTCGATGCCTGCCGATTCTAATCTTTGAATACCTTTCCCCGCCACCAGGGGATTAGGATCGATCATCCCCACCACCACTTTTTTAATGCCCGCTCGCATAATTGCCTCGCTACAGGGGGGAGTACGTCCATGGTGGTTACAGGGTTCAAGATTGACGTATAAAGTGGCACCACGGGCTTTTTCTGCTGCCTGTCTCAGGGCGAAAACTTCTGCATGGGGTTGTCCGGCCTCCGGGTGAAAACCTTCGCCGATAATTGTCCCCTCTTGAACGATCACAGAACCCACCAAGGGATTAGGAGAAGTCCGTCCCAAGCCTTGTCTAGCAAGGGTTAGACATCTTTGCATCATTGTGCGATCGAATTCCGTTGCCTGGGCCATGGTTTATTTCTCCAAAGGAGGGGAGACTTTTCAGTGATCAGTAAACAGTAAAAACTGATCAGTGGGGAGCTTTTTTCAGTGATCAGTAAACAGTAAAAAGTAATCAGTGAACTGATAACTCGCATCTGATAACTAAATTCTTGATCACTTCTCCACCACTATTATTTTAAAATGAAATGTATCAACGAATACAGAAATCTCAGATCAAAAAAACAAAGATCGAAAAACATTGACTACTCACACCTCAAGATAAATCCCTAGGTGTTTGGTCTTCTGAAATGATTGACCCCTGTTCCTAGGATTTAGCGGTGGAAAGGACATAATTGCTCGGTAATTATTCTCAAAAGTAATGAATCGACCTACTAACTCAACAAAGTCAACGAATTAACGATGAAACGAATTGCTCGAAAATCTGGGGAACTTGTCGGTTTATTACCGAAAATTAACCCTGTCTGGTTAGCCTGTGTTCCTTTGTCCGCGATTATTTTTGTGGTTTGGAACACAGCCGTACAAGCCCAAGAGGCGAAACCCTTAACCCCCGAAGATGTCCAAAACGCCCTCAATACAATCTGGGTTTTAATTGCCTCCATCCTCGTGATCTTTATGAACGCAGGTTTTGCGATGCTAGAAACGGGATTCTGTCGCCAGAAAAACGCCGTTAACGTTCTCGCCAAAAACCTGATCGTTTTCGCCCTCTCCACCATATCATTTTGGGCGATCGGTTTCTCGCTGATGTTTGGGTCTGTCAGTAACGAATTTTTCGGTACAGGAGGTTGGTTCCTTAGCAGTAGCGATCCTGCCACCTACGTCATGCCTGCCTCTTTGCCCACCTCGGTGTTCTTCCTGTTCCAAGTCGCTTTCGCGGGAACGGCAGCCACCATTGTATCTGGGGCAGTGGCAGAACGGATTAAATTCGTCGATTTCCTCGTTTTTAGCTTAATTATTGTCGGTATCATGTACCCGATCACCGGTCACTGGGTTTGGGGTGGCGGTTGGTTAGCCGACCTTGGTTTTAAAGACTTCGCCGGTTCGACGGTGGTTCACTCGGTGGGTGGTTGGTCTGCTTTAACTGGGGCGGCAATTCTCGGCCCGAGAATGGGTAAATACATCAACGGTCGCACCAGTGCCTTACCCGGCCATAACATGAGTATCGCAACCCTGGGTTGTTTAATTCTCTGGATTGGCTGGTTTGGTTTTAACCCCGGTTCTACTTTAGCGGTTAATGAAACTGTACCCTATATCGCTGTCACCACTAACCTCGCTGGGGCCGCGGGTGGCATTGCCGCTACCCTTACCGCTTGGTTCAAAGATGGTAAACCCGACCTTTCGATGATTATTAACGGTATTCTCGCCGGTTTAGTAGCCGTTACTGCCGGTTGTGATGGTGTATCCTATTGGTCGGCGGCAATCATCGGTTTAATCGCCGGCGTAGTCGTGGTTTACTCGGTGGGTTTCTTCGATAACCTGAAAATTGATGACCCGGTGGGTGCGACTTCCGTTCACCTCGTCTGTGGTGTGTTTGGAACTTTAGCCGTCGGTATCTTCAACAAAGATGCCGGTTTAATCACCGGTCAATTCCAACTGTTGATTAACCAAATTATCGGGATTGTGGCAGTAGGGGCCTTTACCCTGATTGTTAGTGGTATTGTTTGGACAATCCTCAAGGCTACCCTCGGTATTCGTGTTACTCCCGAAGAAGAATTGGAAGGTCTGGATATAGGCGAACACGGCATGGAAGCCTATAGCGGTTTCGTCAAGGAGTCCGATATCGTCGCTGGTAGCTATTATGCTTCCAGTGTTGACATGGAAACGCCTAGCACTCGTTAGGTTAAACCTTGTAAAGATAGATTAACTTATCCCCGACAAAGTTAAAGAGAAAAGGAAGAAGGCCTCGCCCCGATGCGATCGGTGGCTATAATTGCCTTCTAAACCTTTTCTCTTTCGGTTTTTGTCTCTTTCCGGACAGAAAAAATTAATCTTGCTACTAGGCAGCAACCGTCAATGAAAAAGATCGTAGGAATAACCGTACTTTTGCTGGGACTGGGATTCAATTTTGGAGTTGCCCCAGTTTTTGCGGAAACCATCACCGCCGCTCCCCCCAATCCGATTAGTGCTGGGGATACAGCTTGGATGCTGATCTCCTCGGCTTTAGTTTTATTAATGACCCCCGGACTGGCCTTTTTTTATGGGGGTTTAGTGCGTTCCCGTAACGTCCTCAACACTATGATGATGAGTTTGGTGGCCATGGGTGTCATCGGTGTAACTTGGGTGCTTTGGGGTTATAGTCTCGCTTTCGATGTCACCCCGGGTAAAAGTGGTTTTGGCGAAGGGATCGAAGCTTTTATCGGGGGACTAGATTGGATTTTTCTTAACGGTGTCACTGCGGCCACACCTGACAATATCGGTTATGCACCCACCGTTCCCCATCAAGTGTTTATGGTCTATCAGATGATGTTTGCGATCATCACCCCGGCTTTAATTTCGGGTGCGATCGTGGAACGGGTCAACTTTAAAGCCTATTTTTGGTTTTTACTGCTTTGGTCCACCTTTATCTATTCTCCCCTGGCTCACTGGGTTTGGGGTAAGGGTTGGTTGGCAGCCACTGGGGCGCTGGATTTCGCCGGTGGAACCGTTGTTCACATTAGTTCCGGGATTTCCGCACTGGTGGCCGCCTGGATGATCGGTCCGCGGCGTAGTTTTGGTGTCCAAGCCTATGCACCCCATAATGTGCCTTTTGTTCTCCTAGGTATCGGTTTACTCTGGTTCGGTTGGTTTGGTTTTAATGGTGGTAGCGCGCTTTCCTCTAGTTCCCTAGCCACGACAGCTTTTGTTAATACCACGATCGCCGCTTCGGCCGGTGGTTTGACATGGATGCTTATAGAATGGATTTTACGGGGTAAACCGACGGCGATCGGTATTGCTAGTGGATTTTTAGGGGGATTAGTGGGTATTACTCCCGCTGCCGGCTATGTGCTGCCGATCGGGGCGATTATCATTGGTTCGATCACTGCCCTTAGCTGTTTTTTTGCGGTTAGTCTGCGGGCAAAATTGCGCTTTGATGATTCTTTGGATACCTATCCCGTCCATGGTGTGGGTGGAACGGTAGGGGCAATCCTTACGGGGGTTTTTGCGACTAAATCGGTTAATTCCTTGGGTAATGACGGTTTACTATTTGGCAACCCAGGCTTAGTCTGGACGCAATTTGTTGGCGTTGCTGCTACTTATATCTTTGCTGCCGTGGGTACTTTTGTCATCCTGAAAGTTCTCAGTTTATTCATGGATCTGCGGGTTAAACCGAATACGGAAGCAGAAGGGTTAGATGTGCCTCAACACGGAGAGGAAGCCTACGGACAGGAATTCGAGTTTGGTAACAGCCTTTCCTACCAAGAAAATCCCGGTGCCACAAATCCGCAAGAAAATTATTAGCGATTCCAATCAGCTATCAGTCCAGCTAACAGAGATGAAATTTCGTCTCTGTGAAACTGGGCTAAAAAATTCCGTTTTTGGTCGTCTTGTCTCTGTCACCGGGGATTGTGATCCTGTCCGTCGCTGGCAAAGAATGCTCGATCGTTATTGTCCAGAGATTCTCCAAGACCCAAAAACTCTCCGCCAAGGCCGCATGAGTAGCGATCGCTAGGGAGGATCAAGTTTTATCTAGATGGGCAAAACAGCAAAAAATTAGCGATTCTTACTGACAAGAATCAAGAAATTTGTAAGCCAGCTAACTCAGCAATTGTGTAGGTGGGTCTGCCTTTAACTTCCTCGTAAATTCTGCCGATATATTCTCCTAGTATTCCGATGCTAATTAGGGTCTGCTGAAAAAGTTTTTCGGTGGGGGTTGGGGGTTGGGGGTTGGGGGATGGGGGATGGGTTTTACCGATTTTCAGGTGGTCAACTACCTAATTTTCAGGGAAAAAGTACCTGAATTTTCCCCCTGATCACTCC